>CAZCOI010000078.1:0-23957 GCA_964500335.1 uncultured Nitratifractor sp. | reverse complement strand
AAATATGGATATTTTGTTACCATCAAAGGATCTGGCTCTATATAAAATGTATATGGATAATCTGCTATATCTAAACCATTTTTAGATACTGTAACATTATTATTAATTCCATTAGTAAAGTTCTCTATAATAGTTGGCGTTATTGAGACTTTATTTGTACTATTACTAACCCTAACAATAGCTTTACCCTCTTTAGTTCCATTATGATTAATCGCCCAAAACCAATCATACTCGTTAGTTAAACCATCTTTATAATCAATATTATATTTTTTACAAAATTCTACACTCTCATTACAAAATAGAGCTATACCAATTGGTGTTTTTATACTCTCTTCATAAATATCATCATAAAAATCCTCTTTTGGCTTAACTTTAGCATAATAGAATGTTTTTGTTGTATTAAAATCTTTATAACCTTCTGGAATATAGCTACTATTTAAGTCTGCAATCATAACTTCATTAGGACTTTTAATGCTAAAATCTCTAACACTCAATTTAAATGGATTTATAGCTTCATTAAATTTTCTATCAAAATTTATATACTGATTGTAGTGTCCTGTAGCTGGAGAATAAAAATATCTTTTATTAAATGTGATATTCATTTTGCCATTAGAATTTACTTGAGTTGTAACTTGTGTAAGTGGATAATTTAAATCTACCATACTATCATAAATATAGTTTTGCATAGAAACATTATTACCTAAAGCACTCTTAAGTGTTGAGTTTCTATCAATAGAATATAAAATATCTATTTGAGTATTATTAGCCATACACTCATTAGTATAGTTTGTTAATTCTATACCATTTTTACCTTTTGCTTTAATTGTTCCTACAATATTTAGAGCCATTAATTCATTAGAAGCAATTAAATCCTTACTTCTATCTATATTTGCGATATATAAATATTCAGAGTTGCTATTTGGTACTGTATCAGCAACTATATTAGATATATCAAACTTATATGGATGTAAAGTTACATATAAATCTGGTAATGTATCAACACCATTATTAGTAGAAATTAAACATCCTCTTTTTTTATTTAACTCACTATTATAAACCCTTGTACTATTGCTTTCACAATCCATATGGTTTTTAAATGGTTTATATTTATAGCCTGCTTGATCTACTTTTGTCCATGCTTCATCTTCAAGATGTATTGCATAATTTCCAACATTATTAATAATTAAAGAGTTTTTAGTAATCGCTGTTGAATTTAAATCCAATTTACCCATCTTACCTGTAGTTCCATTTTTTATAAATATTTTTAAATCATGATTGGTAGTATCTTCACAACTATTTCCACTTGGTAAAAAAGATGCTACTGCCTTTTTATTTTTACCAAAATAATTTCTAAAATAATATCCTATTACATTATCTCTACTATTATAAATAGTTGCATTAATATCTAATTTATATGCATAACCTGCTGAAATATTTTTAGATTGTGAACTATCATTAATACCAATATTAATTTTATTATTCTCCTTTCTTGTTTGATTGGTATCTGCAACAGAAATAGAGTAACTATTTGGTCTAATTGCAAAATTATCTCTTGAGCATATTGGCATACCATAATGCTCTCTTAAACACTCATAACAGCTATTATTTAAAGGATCAGGATTTGTAACTGGTGAACACTCTTCATGACAATAATCTTTCTCATTTGGATTATTATGATAATTTAAATAATACAAAGATCTATAATAAGTATGAAGCTTAACATTATCAAATCCCATCATATTGCCAACCATATTACCAACCATCCCTCTCATGCCAAATGGGTCTGGATATTGTGCTACTTGTTTAGTATTATTTGCATCTTTTACTGTTAAAACCCAAGCTCTAAATGCAGCATTTTTAAGAGCCAAATTGATTGGATAATTATTATAATCATCTGGTATTTTAAATTTTTGACGACTCTCATTGCTCATATCAACAAAAGCTCCACCTTTATATGTATCTGGATCTTCACAGATACTATCATATCCTGCTGAACTATTATTATCAAAAGTTCCCGCATCAATTAATTCTACTTCTATAATTGCATTTAAAGGATTAGGAATTGTATATTTACCCTCATTATCTTTTTTATAACTTGCAAGTGATAATTCGTACGGAACACCAGCAACTTGAGTATATAAAGAGTATCTATCTTCTTGACTTTGAGTAAATTTACTATCGCCTCTTTCAATATTTAACATTCCATAAACAGGGTCATATACTGGATTTGTAGGACATCTTTCAATGTAAAAGATTGAATCTTCTGGCGCGGCTGTACTCATACTATATGGAACCTTATTAATACCATCAAAAGAGATTTTTGCATCAACATTTACATCGAATTTACCAGTAAAACTATCTTTGTCAAAATTATAATAAAGTTTTGCATATGTAGTTTGATTCTCTCCAATTATACCGCCTTCATTAGTTACATCGCTACCTATTGCAATCTCTCCTTTATTAATATCTGTCTCAACTGCAGGATAATAAGCAATAGTATTTGGTGGAGAGTATTTAGAACTTCCTTGCTTATAACTAAATACATCATTAGGTGTAAATGTAGAATATAATTTACTCTCTATTAAATCAAAATCTGCCTCTTGTGATTTAATCATAACTTTAAGTTGTAGTGGTTCATCAGAATAATTATCTGCTGTAAAATTTCTATCTTCACTCTCAATATTAATATAATCACCAAGTCTAACCGTATAATCATAACAAATTTTTGGTGCATAAAGCTGTGTAGAAAATGCCAACATACTAGCAGTTACATAATCGCTATCATTTGTTCCTTCACCATCATCATCTTTAGAGACAATACCTATAATAATTTCTGATGTATCTTTCTTTTTATCTCTAATATCTCTAATAATATTTGATACATCATAACTATCTATATCAATACCATTAGTATTAGCCATATTAGGAAGAGGTGTTTCATTAGAATTTGAAATTGCTCCATCAAAAATATTATTTGGCTGAGCAACCGGCATATCATATTCATGATTTTGATTAATATCCTTAATATACATCTTATCATATATTAAAGAACTACCACCATATTTTTGTTCACCTTCACCAACAAAAGCACTAATCTTTGCATCAACTTCACCGCTTTTTGGTAATTTAAATCCACTAATTGTAATCTCTTTTTCTGGATAATTAGTATTACCACCAAAACCTAAAGGCTGATAACCATTATATATTGAAACATTTCTAGGTTTTCCATTAAAATCTTCTTTGTAAATAACTACTAATGTCCATCCACCATAGTTGCCAACCTGAGATTCTCTTCCCTCATTTGTAGTAATATTTGCAACAGTTATTGTATGCTCACCTTTGCTTAAATTAGCATTTTGTAAAAGCTCTGTAATATTTTTATATGCCGCATAATATCCACCATAATCACCATGAGCAGTATCATAATACAATGTATCTGATTTAACTTCAATATAATTAGAATTATCTATTTTAATTAAAACTTTATCAGCATCTGTTGTAGATATATCTATAGGTGTGCTACTATCAATATTTTCATAACTATATCCGCTATTTGTTTTATAGGCTCTTCTTTGTTTAAACCCTTCAAATCTATTATTTACACCACCTTGCCAAAATAAGCCAGCCCATGCAATCCCTTTACCTTCATTTAACTCCAAATAACTACTAGGCAAAGTAAATTTAGCAGAACTTGAATTCCAAGTAATATTTGAATTATCTACATCTATATACTTTGTCATATAGTGGTTGTTATCTAATTTTCTATCATTTTGACAAGTTCCATTATAACTATTACTCTCATCTTCAGTACCTAATTTCTCAGTTATACAAGATACTGTATTTCCAGCAATTACATAGTTTCCTATTAAATTACGAGTCTCTGGCGGATTAACTAATTTAAAATCCATATATCCTTGTATATGTTGAATACCTATTTTTAAAAATACAGTCGCACTATCTGTTTGACCATATTTATCTTTTATTGTATATCTAAAACTATCAGTTCCTACATAATTGGTATCTGGAGTATATACAATATCTCCATTTTTTCTAATAATTAATGTGCCATGCTCTGGATTTGTATGACTTTTTACCTCTAAATCAACCCCTACATCAGAACCATTTCCATTATCTGCAAAAATATTTGAATGTAAAGGAGTATTTTGTGCTACATTTAAAATATCATCATTTGCTTTCATATTTGGTTTAAATACATGAAATAAAACTGTTGCATAATCAGTTTGACCATATTTATCTTTAATAGTATATACTATTTGATAATCACCTTCACTATCTGGTGCATTATATGTAAAACTTCCATTACTATTCCAAGTTATATTTGCATCACCTGCCTCAACACTTACCACACTTAAATCAACACCAACATCTGCATCAAAAGTATGACTCCCCACACTTTTTGAATCTGTTATAAAGTTTCCACTAATTGGATTATTAATTGGAACCTCATAATAGTTTTCATTAGCTTTAATATCTTCAGCATCTACTATTATTTTAAAGCTATCTGTTCCACTTAAACCATCATCATCAGTAACTTTTACTGTTACTTCAAACTCTTTAGGAAATGTACCATTACTATTAGTATATTTACCACTAATAACTCCATCACTTGAGATATTAAATCCATCTGGCAAAGAACCACTATCAATATTATAATGTAGATGATCTTTTGGTGTATCGTTATCTGTTGTATAATCTTTTAAATCAATACTCTCTTCTACATTTAATTTTACATGAAAATCATCAGCATTAAGTACAGGAGGATATTTTGGCTCTTCTACATTAAAACATACTTCTGAACTATTCATCCATTTATAATCTTTACCATACGAATACTCATACTCTTTATAAACATGAGCCTCATTACATAAACGACCAGATGATTTTATCTTTGCATCTACATATACAATTAAGTTATTATTTGAACTAACTTCACTACTTGTAGTACAATTTAAATATTTATTACTATTTTCTATACTACAATTCATTGGAGTATTTGGATCAACTTCATAACTTATAAACTCTAAATCATCATTAATCCAATCTCCAATTTTATAATTAGAAGTAATACCTTCTGTTCTTAATCTAATCTTAAATTTAATAATATCTCCAACTTCATGTATCTTTTTTGTTGATACAATACTCTTTTTAAAATCTTTAATCTCCTCTGAATCACTATCAGTCCCTACATATATTGGAACCTCTGAGTAATTGTTTCTATAATTTATATCATGATAGATATCTTCATTATTACTTTCAATCCAGACACCATTAATAAAGCCTCCCTCTTTGATAGCCTTTGCTTTTATATATATATTCAACTCTTCATTATCTTTAAATAATTTATTTCCAGAACAAGTTACTTTATTATTATCTTTTCTACATCTATAGTTACTTGGATTTCCTTCAACTCTTACGCTTTGCAAATCTAAACCATCTGGTAAAGTATCACTTAAATTAATTTTTGCTGGATGATCTTGCCTATTTTTAATTAATATTTTATATTCTATAATACTATTTAAAGGATAACTTGGTGGATTGTTAAGCCATCTAACATATTTATTTCCTTTTTTTACATATTTTTTTGCTTGTAAATCTACTCTTTTAACATAAAATTCACTATTTGCTCTATTATTGTCACTATTATCATCTTTTACTTTTGGGCTATTAGCAGAAGTAATGCCTGTATAATTTGTAATTTTTGTCTTTTTAGTATTTTTAACCTTTGCTTTAACTGTTATTGTTACATCATCACCATTATAAAAAATATGGTCACCATTGCATCTAATCTTATTATCATTTGAATTAAATGAACAATTAAAATTATCACCCCATCCCATAAAAAAACCACTAATTGAATCTTCAACACTAATAAATTCTAAATTACTAGGTAAAGTATCCCAAACATTTATCTTTGTAGATTGTGGTCCATTATTTTTAGCAACGATTGTATAAGTTATTATATCTCCAACTTCTGCCTTATTTGGAAACATATCATTACTTTTTGTTATACTTAAATCTGCTTTATCATTACTCTCTTCATCATCATTTTTTATTACAACTTGTGCTACTCTATTACCAAAGTGATAACTTTGAACACTTTTATTAGTACCATTATCATTTAACTCAACACTAAATGATTCATCATTTTCTATCTCTTTATCACCATTAATTGCAATAGATAAAGTTCTACTTTTATTACAAAAACCAGGTCTAAACTCTATATCTTGCTCAAAGTTATATTCATAATCTTCACCCTCTTTAGCAGTTCCATCTTGAGTTGTAACTTTAACTTTAATAGTCGATAAATTTGGACACTCATTTATCTCTATTTTAAAATCAACATACTTTTGCCCTGAATCACCTTCGTATTTAGATTGCCAAGCAGGTGTAATAGTTATCTCTGGTTCATTACTACCTCCTTCAGCAAAAAGAAAATTAGGAATATTAAAAGTAATTAAAATGGTAAAAAAAATAACCCTAAAAATTTTAAACATCTTCACATTAAGCCTTTCTTTAGATTAGTCATAGAATGGTACTATCATAAAAATTATAACACAAAAAATAGCTATAGTTAGCTTAATATTTCACAAATTAGTATATAATTTGATATAATTTTTAATATTTTAATAATCAGAAGGAAAATTATGCTTTTTAAAAGAGAAAAATTATTATTTATTACGATTATTTCTTTACTCTTAGGATGTAGTAATAGTAATTTACCACAAAAAAAGGAGATTGCAATTAATCAACAAGATAATATTTATACAAAAATTTTAAACTCTATAAAAAATAATAATTTAGATAGAGCAGGGGAGTTATATATAACATTAAAAGAGAGTGAAAACTCTCAAGAAATAAAAAAATCTGCAAATTTATTAGCTATGGCTCATATAGAAAAAAAAGAGTATATCTTAGCAAATTTTTATATACAAGAGGCTCTATCAATCGATTCTAGTGATGAGTTTTTAAGATATTTACTTGTTAAAAATCAATTCTTAGCGGCAAATTTAAATAGTAACGATACAAACTATATTAATAAAGCTCTAAAAGCACTTGAAGAAAATAGATATCTAATCTCTGATTCAGATTATCAAATATTAGCAAATACAATGCTAACTAGAGTAAAATTAGATATTGCTTGGAATAATAAAGAAGTTGGCAATCTTTATAAAAGATTAAGTAAGCCAAAAGCTTATGAAATATATAAAGAAAAGGTTAGAAATTTAGGGTTTAATACAAAAGAGATAATTAAAAATTAAAATATCTCTATTTTTTTGTGCTATTAACTTGACTTAAAAGCAAATATCTACTATTATTTAGCAAAAAATTACAATAAAAGAGGTGCAAATTATATGCAGTTAAAAGATTACGATAAATTTCCAACAAAATTACCAATTTTAGTAGATGATGAACTGTTCTTCTATCCATTTATGATAAGTCCTATATTTATTAATCAAGAAAGTGATATCAAAGCAATAGAAAAGGCAATGCAAAATAACTCTTTACTTTTCGTAACTACTACAAAACCAAATGCTGAAGAAAAAAGAGATTTTGAACATATATATAAAGTAGGAGTTGTTGGCTCTATTATGAGAAAAGTAGAGTTAAATGATGGAAGAGTAAAAATTTTGTTTCAAGGTTTAGCAAAAGCAAAAATAGTTGGAGATGAAACAAAAGAAGATAATACACTAATAGCAAATATAGATATTGTTCAAAATAGCAATTATCAATCAATTCGTGTAGATGCGCTTATAGGACTTTTAAGAGAAAAAGTTAAACAGTTGTCTCAGCTTAGTAGTTCAATTCCATCTGATTTAATTAAAACAATAGAAGAGTCTTCAGAACCACATAGAGTTGCTGATTTAATATCTTCTATGTTAGAGCTAAATAAAGAACAAGCATATCAACTATATGTTAAAGAAGATATAGAAGATAGACTCTTAGGTATTATAGATATTGTAGCTTCACAAATTGAAGCTCTAAAAATTCAAAAAGATATTAGCAATAGAGTTCACTCGAATATCGAAAAAACAAATAAAGAGTATTTTTTAAAAGAGCAATTAAAAGAGATTCAAAGAGAATTAGGTGCGGATGCTCAAAGAGATGAAGAGATATCAAACTATAAAAAAACTTTAGAAGAGATTAAAGATAGCATCAATGAAGATGCATACAAAGAGATTGCAAAACAGATTGATAGATACTCAAAAATTCATCCAGAAAGTGCAGACGCTACACTTTTACAAAACTATTTAGAGTTAGTTTTTGAAGTACCTTTTGGAAAATATTCAAAAGGAAGCTTAAGCATTAAAAAAGTAGCAAATAAATTAGATGAAGACCACTACTCCTTAACAAAACCAAAAGAGAGAATTGTAGAGTTTTTCTCTGTAAAAGAGCTAGCAGAGTTAAGAGGTAAAGTAAAAGAATCAAATGATGGCGTAATTTTATGTTTTGCAGGACCTCCAGGAGTTGGTAAAACATCTTTAGCCAACTCGATAGCAAAAGCTCTTAATAGACCTTTAGTTAGATTAGCTCTTGGTGGATTAGAAGATGTAAATGAGCTTAGAGGACATAGAAGAACATATATTGGGGCAATGCCAGGAAGAATTGTTCAAGGATTAATAGAAGCTAAATCTATGGACCCTGTAATGGTTTTAGATGAAATAGACAAAGTAGGACGCTCTCATAGAGGAGACCCAACTGCCGCACTTTTAGAGATATTAGACCCTGAACAAAATGCACACTATAGAGATTACTATTTAAACTTTGCAGTAGATTTAAGCAAAGTTATTTTTATTGCAACAGCAAATGAGATTGGGCGTATTCCAGCACCACTTAGAGATAGAATGGAGATAATTTTTGTAAGTTCATATACTCCAAATGAAAAATATGAAATTGCAAGAAGATACCTAATTCCTCAAGAGCTTAAAAAACATGCCTTAAGAAGCGATGAGTTAAATATTGGTAAAAAAGCTCTAAAAAATTTAATAGATGAATACACAAGAGAACCAGGAGTTAGAAATTTAAGAAGAAAAATTGCAATGATTGCAAGAAAGGCCGCTAAAGAGATTTTAGAAAATCCAGAAATAAAAACTATAAAAGTTACATATAAAAATCTTAAAGATTATGCTGGGAAAAAAGTATTTGAATACTCACCTGTATCTAACTCTCCAGAAGTTGGGGTTGTAAATGGTTTGGCATGGACAAGTGTAGGAGGAGATGTTTTAACAATTGAGGTTATTAAAATTAAAGGTAAAGGGCAAATTATGCTCACTGGAAGTCTTGGTGATGTAATGAAAGAGTCTGCTAAAATTGCCCAAAGTGTTATAAAAATATTAATTGATAATAGACAATTAAGCATAGATAGTTCACTAATACCTAAAACCGATAGCGAAAAAGAGAATAATACTACTCCAGATATTAGCCAAATATATAAAAGATATGATTTGCATATACATGTACCAGAAGGTGCTACCCCAAAAGATGGTCCAAGTGCTGGTATAACAATGGCTACTGCAATTGCATCGATTTATACAAATCAAAAAGTTGATAATAAAGTTGCAATGACTGGGGAACTTACTCTTACAGGAAAAGTTTTACCAATTGGAGGATTAAAAGAGAAACTAATTGCCGCTTATAAATCTGGCGTTAAAAAAGCTCTAATTCCTAAGAAAAATTATGAATTAGATTTAGAAGATATACCTGATGAAATAATCGATAATATGCAAATAATTCCTGTAGAAAGAATAGAAGAGGTTTTAAGAGAGGCTTTAATCTAAAGCCTTAATAATCTCTTACAATTTTATAATCTGGGTCATCACTTTGCTTTATTACGCTAGATTTTGCCTGTTTTAAAATAGCAACACAATCTTTACTTAAATGTTTTAAAGTTAAATTCTTACCAGCTTTTTTATATTTTTGATATAAACTCTCAATTGCCTCAGCTCCTGAAGCATCTAAAACTCTTGTATCTTTAAAATCAATTACTATATTTTTTGGGTCGTTTTGAATATCAAAACTATCCATAAAAGATTGAACAGATGCAAAAAATAAAGGACCATCTAATTTATAAACTTTTGTATCATTATCAATTAGCTCCTCTTTTGCAAATATTTTAGCATGTTTCCATGCAAATACAAGTGCAGAGATTATTACTCCTATAATAACAGCAATAGCCAAATCAAAAAATATTGTAATAATTGTTACAGCAACCATCACAAAAGCATCCTCTTTTGGCATTGTTTTAATATGGCTAAAACTACTCCACTCAAATGTACCAATACTTACCATAAACATAATACCTACTAAAACAGCAATTGGTATAAGCTGTAAAATATCTGTTAAATAAGCAACTAAAACCATCAATCCAACTGCGGCTGTAAATGAAGATAATCTACCAAGTCCACCTGAAGTATAATTAATTACAGATTGTCCAATCATTGCACATCCTGGCATTGCTCCAAAAAATCCACAGGTAAAATTACCAAGCCCTAAAGCAAAAGACTCTCTATTTCCACTGCCTCTTGTTCCACTTAACTCATCTAAAACAGCTAAAGTTAATAGAGATTCTATTAAACCAACAAGTGCGGCAATAATAGCATAAGGCAAAGTTATCTTTATTGCTTCTAAACTAAAAAGTGTATCTGGAATATTAAATTTTGGAAGCTCTCCTTTATATTGGGCTATATTTGCTAAATCACCAATTGTTTTAGTATCTAAATGCAAATAATAAACAATTAATGTTAAAAGTACAATTGCAACCAATCCGGCAGGAACTGCCTTTGTAAATTTAGGCATTATATACATAATTGCCATTGCACTTAAAACAATTATATACATAATTAAACCTTCACCCTCAAAAAATTTAAACTGTGCCATTGCTATTACAATTGCAAGACCATTTACAAATCCATAAATTGCTGGAAGTGGAACTAAACGAATAAACTTTCCAAGCTTTAAAATACCAAAAAGCATCTGTATAACTCCAGCTAAAATAGCTGAAAGCGCAATAAAACTAATAACACCTATTGCTAAATCATCCCCACTAAATCCTTTATCTTTCAGATAGTTAGATGATTCAACTACCAATCCAACAAGCACAACTGCAACTGAACCAGTCGCACCACTAATCATACCTGGTTTTCCACCAAATAACGATGTAATTAAACCTAATATAAATGCAGTATATAATCCTACTATTGGATTTACTCCTACAATAAAAGAGAATGCAATAGCCTCTGGTACTAGCGCAACTGCAACAACCAAGCCAGATAAAATATCATTTTTAATATTTTCACTTTTGTAATTTTTAATATTAAACATAAAATAATCTTCTCCAAATTTTTGGGCGAAGTGTAGCAAAATTTTATAGTTATAAAGCTGAGAGTAAAAGTATTAAATTATATTACACTCTCTTTTTGATTAGATATCTCTTGTAAGTAATCAGAAATTTGAATAAGACTAAATGTAACTAAAAATATAAATAATCCAGGGAAAAAACTAACCCACCATGCAATCTCCATTACCGATTTTCCATCGCTTAAAATTGAACCCCAGCTCATATTTGGAGGAGTAACACCAAGCCCTAAATAGCTTAATCCGCTCTCTGCTAAAATTGCTCCACTAACCCCAAAAGAGAAACTTATAAAAAATATTGGTCCAAGAAGAGGTAAAAAATATTTAAATACAATCTTAAAAGTAGGTACTTTTGCAATCTTAAGCACTTTAATATATGGCTGAGATGATATCTGATAACTTTGCGAGCGGATTAATCTAGCAGTTCCCATCCAACCAGTAATTGCAATAACTATAATTAAAATTAACGATGAAGCCTCTATATAACTAACCAAAGTTAAAAGTAAAAAGAAAGTAGGAAAAGTTAAAAATAGATCTACTATAAATACAAAACTCTTATCCCACCACCCTTTAAAATATCCAGCAAACACACCATAAACAAGTCCAATTATAGAAGCAATCAATGCAGAACCAACACCAATTAATAAAGATGCTTGAGAACCTTTTATAACTCTTGCTAATATATCTCTTCCTAATCTATCGGTACCAAAAGGGTGGCTAAAAGATGGGGCTTGCAATATAGCATCTTTATTAAACTCATAAGGTGATACACCATATATAAATGGTCCAAATACTGCAAGCAAAATTATAAATAATAAAATCAAAATAGATATTTTTGGTAACTTTTTACTACTCATTTTACTCATTTAATTTATAATAACTTAATGCACTTTTACCAAATTTTTTAAACTTAAATTGCTCTAAATTTGCAATATTTTTTGGTAACTCTAAACTACTCATATGCTCAACTATTACCATTTTAGCAAAATTATCATCAATTTTAGCTATTAAATTTATACATTTATCATAAATATCTTCCATATCTTCTCTGATACTAAAAGGTGGGTCAAAATAAAATATTGCACACTCATTTTGTTCTTTCAGTCTAGTATATAAACTATCAAATAGCTCAAAAGCATCTCCATAATATATAATAGAATTTTTCTCATCTATATTTTTAATATTCTCTTTTAAAAGCTTATGAGCCTCATAGTTATTTTCAAAAAAGTAGCTCCTTTTTGCGCCTCTACTTAATGCCTCTAATCCAATAGAGCCACTCCCTGCAAAAAGTTCAACAAAATTACACCCAACAACATCAAATGATATTGTATTAAATAAAGACTCTCTTAAGATAGATTTTGAACTTCTTGTAGTTGTAATAGCTGGAATTAAAATATTTTTACCTTTATATTTACCAGAAATTATTGGTGTTTTAAAATATTTTATTTTACTCTTTGCCAAATTTGCCATCCTATTTAAAATTTTTATACTTTGCCAACTCTGCCTTAGAAGGCTCAGGAATTATCACTTTACACAGCTTTGGCTCTTGCTGTAAGCTACAAGCTGTAGATAAAAAAGAAAAAATTATTAATAATATTAAAATTATTCTCATAATTTACCCTTCTATTTTCAAGATTATATTATAATTACTATAAAAAAGGTATTATGTGTCGCAATTAGAGATAGAAAAGAGATATCTATGCCATGCAAAAGAGCTTAAAAAATTTTTAAAAAAAAGTCAAATAAACTATATAATACAAAATATTGAGCAGTTTTATCTAATAGCAAAACCAGGAGAGACGCTAAGATATAGAAAAGACTCTAATAGATACTTTAAAAATCAAAAAAGAGGTAGTGGATTAATTAGACAAGAAAAAGAAGAAGAAATTTCAAAAAAAGAGTACCTTAAAGCAAAAGCAAAAAATAGTGGTGGAGTAATAAAAAAAGATAGATATAGATTTTTAATAGATAATAATCTTTATGAACTAGATATATTTAAAGGCACTCTTAAAGGTCTATCAATTTTAGAGATAGAGTTTAGTGATATATATAATGCCAATAACTATAAAATTCCACAAGTTTTAGAGCCATTTATTATAAAAGATATTACAAATGAAAATATTTATAGTAATGCCGCACTATCTAGGTCTATGAAAATTCCTTTAAGAAGTGATTCAAAACTATCATTAAATGAAATTAAAAGGGATAAAAAAAGATTATTAAAACCAAAACTTGATTTATATATATCTGATTACGAAAATTCAAAAGATGCCTTTTTAAATAGCATTAATAGACTTTTACTCTCATATGATGAAAATTTAAATCTATTTTTAAATAATAATAGAATAAAAAATCTAAAAAGAGCAAATAACGCTTTAATAAAAATTAAAGCTTTAATAATAGGTCATAAACAATACATAAAAAAAGATAGCTATACTGATATATTATTTAATATAAACCATTTAATCTTAATATTTGAAAAACCTTTAAAATTTAATATTACTTTTAAAACTCTTTTAGATAAGAAAACAAAACTTCCTATTAACAAACAAACAACCATCTTAAAAGAGCTTTTAAATTTAGCAAAAGAGGAAAAAAGCGCAAGAGAATCAATAAAGTTAAATAATATAAACGCACCTTCAAAAGAGTTAAAAAAAGCAATCAATAATATTAAATTTAAAAATATAGAAAAACCTTTTATATATTTAAAAGATAAAACTACAAAAAAATTAAAAAAAGAGGTTAAAAATGCCTTAAAATGTAATATTTTAGAATTAATCTATTTAGCTTTAAAAAATTATAAAACTATAAATAAATACTTTAAAAAACAATTTAAATATAAAAAAGAGTATAAAAAATTAAAATATGAGTATAAAATAGATATTTGTACTAACTACTCAATATTTTGTAAATCAAAAAACAACACTATAATAAAAAAACTAAAAAAAGAGTTTAATGGCAACTAAACTACAACTTCAAGTTTGGAAAAATTAAAAGAGATTCCTAAAGGTAAAGTTACAACCTATAAACTTCTAGCTAAAAGCATTAATACTAAAGCAGTTAGAGCAGTTGCAAGTGCCGTAGCTAAAAATCCATATGCTCCAAAAGTTCCATGTCATAGAGTTGTATTAAGTAATGGCAAAGTAGGGGAGTACACCCATCCAGAAGGAAAAGATAGAAAAATCAAACTTCTTCAAAACGAAGGTATTATCATTAAAGGAGAGAAAATTTTAAATTTTAAAGATGTTTTATATAATTTTAATGCTCAATAATAAGAGCTTCTCCACTAATTAGAGTTACTTTTGTTTTATTAGAGCCAAGTTCAGCTTCTATTTTAATAACAGGATTTGATGAAATCTTTTTTATTTCATCCCCTTTTTCTATAAAATATACTCTATTTTGTTCCATTTTTATACCATTTTGAATTTGATTTACATTAGCACTACTCTTTTTATTGCTACTTTCTCCTCCACCTCCACATCCACTAAAAATAGATATAAATACAACTGCACATAGTAGTAATTTATTTTTCATAATTCTCTCCTAAAATTTAATATCATTCTTTAGTTCAAAAGTTAGCTTAATATCTCCATTTTTATAGTCAAAATTTTTAATATTTCCTATTGGCTCTTTTGGAAAAGGTGTCTTTTTATGCTCTAATTTAATCTCTTTTTTATCAGCATAAATTTCTATATATCCATCTCCATTATCTAAAAGGTATCTATTCTCAGCATTTTGATTTAATGCACTCATACCAGAAAATATTTTTATAATCTTTTCAATTGGGTCTATCTTAATAGGAGGATAACTATCTATATCTCTTTTAACATTAACACTAATTTTTGCGCTACTTACTGCTTTTCCATCGCTTGCACTATAGCTAAAACTATCTACTCCACTAAATCCATCATTTGGAATATACTCTATTTTTCCATCTTTTATTGTTGCTACACCATTAGATGGCTTATTTATATCTTTTATAAATAGCTTATCACCATCAACATCTATATCATTACTTAAAACATCTATTATAACCTTAGTTTTATAATCTGTCTCTACACTATCATCTTTTAAGCTAGGAGCATCATTTATTGCATCAATTTTTATATTTACACTACCTTTTGCAGTTATATTATTTTTATCTCCTATTGTATATTCAAAACTATCAATTCCATTAAAATCACTATTTGGCGTATATTTTATTTTATTATCAACTATCTCTACAATACCATTTTTTGCATCTGTAACACCTTTTATAGTTAATAAATCACCATCTACATCTATATCATTTGCAATAACATCTAGTAATATTGGAGTATCCTCATCTATCTCATACTTATCATCTACAGCAATAGGAGCATCATTTATTGGTTTAATATTAATTGTAACTTCACTTATATTGCTATTTTCTTTACCATCATTTGCCATATAACTAAAACTATCAACCCCGCTAAAATCAGCATTTGGAATATATTTTATCTTATTATTTACTATCTCAATAGTACCATTTTTAGGATATGAAAAAATTTTAATAGATAAAGAATCGCCATCAATATCGCTATCATTGCTTAAAACATCTATTAAAATTGAACTATCTTCATTGAGCGTAACTATATCTTTATTAGCAATAGGAGCATCATTTATTGGCTCTACCAAAATCTTAACATTTGCTCTACTTTGTGCACCACTACTATCTACAACACTGTAACTAAAACTATCTTCTCCATTAAAATTGCTATTAGGAATATACTCAATTTTATTATTATCTATTTTTACTCTACCATTATTTGCATATTCAACACTTTTTATACTTAAGCTATCACCATCTATATCACTATCATTACTTAAAACATCTAAAATAATTGCTCTATCCTCTTTTGTTACAAACTCATCATCTTTTGCAATAGGCTCATCATTAATAGAATCTATTTTTATATTAACTTTAGCACTTATTTCTGCTATACCATCAGAAATTGTATAATTAAAGCTATCTACTCCATTAAAATTATCTTTTGGAGTATATTTTATTCTATTATTTTCTATAGTTGCTATCCCATTACTAGGTTGAGTAATACTCTTTATCTCTAATGTATCATTATCTTCATCAAAATCGTTATTTAAAACATCTATTAAAATTGAACTATCTTCATCAATACTAATATTATCATCTTTTGCTATAGGAATATCATTTATAGGATTTACTTTTATATTAACAGTGGCTTTTGACTTTAATGTATTATTATTCTCTATCTCATACTCAAAACTATCATCTCCATAGAAATTACTATCTGGAGTATATTCAATTTTACCATCTTTAATTACAGCTACTCCATTATTTGGTGTAGTTATGTTTACTATTTTAAGACTATCTTTATCTTCATCACTATCATTATCTAATACATCAATTAAAATTGAACTATCCTCATCTATAACAACATTATCATTATTTGCAACAGGAGCATTATCATTTTGCTCTTTAACATTAATAGTAACTACTGCACTATTTGATTCTACATTGCCATCATCTATAATATAACTAAAATTATCCTCACCACTAAAACCACTATTTGGAGTATATTCAATTTTACCATTTTCTATACTAACACTTCCATTTTTTGGTAGAGTTAAACTCTTTATACTTAAACTATCCCCATCTATATCACTATCATTACTTAAAACATCTATAATTACTTTTGTCTCATATGGAGTTTGCACACTATCATCATTTGCAATAGGAGCATCATTTACAGCTACTACAGTAACATTTACTTCTCCATAACTTTTAGCACCTCTTGCATCTACTACCTCATATAAAAAAGTATCATTTCCATTAAAATTACTATTTGGAGTATATCTAATCTTCCCATCTTCAATTATAGCAGAGCCATTTTTTGGAATATCAACACTATTAATTGCTAAAGTATCACCCTCTATATCACTATCATTACTTAAGACATCTATTAAAGTTGAATTATCCTCATTAACTACTGCTAAATCACCTTTAGCTATTGGAGCATCATTTACATCTAAAACATTAATTGTTACATTAGCTTCATTACTATCTACTGTTCCATCATTTACTACATAACTAAAAGTATCAACCCCATAAAAATTATCTTTAGGAGTATATTTTACTTTACCATTTTCTAAACTAATAGCACCATTTTTTGGATTTGACAATATCTTAATAGATAATGAATCACCATCAATATCGCTATCATTATCTAAAATATCTATTAATATTGAACTATCTTCATTAAGTGTAATATTATCATCTTTTGCAATAGGTTCATCATTTATAGAAATAACATCTATATTTACAGTCGCATTACTTTCTGCACCATTACTATCACTAATTGTATAACTAAATCTATCACTGCCATTAAAGTTACTATTTGGAGTATATTCAATTCTACCATCTTTAATAACAGCACTTCCACTATTTGGTGTAGTTACATTTGTAATAGTTAAGTTATCTCCATCTTCATCACTATCATTACTCAAAACATCTATTAAAATTGAGTTATCTTCATCAACACTAATATTATCATCGCTTGCTATAGGTGCACTATTTGGTTTCTCTTCTACTGTTATATTAACTTCAGCTACACTATTTTTGCCATTTCCATCATCTATAGTATAACTAAAACTATCTACACCACTAAAACCACTATTTGGAGTATATTCAATCTTTCCATCTACAATTACAGCCTTACCATTACTTGGCGATGTAATAGAAACAATATTTAAACTATCTCCATCAATATCACTATCATTACTTAAAACATCTATTATTACTTTTGTCTCATATGGAGTTTGCACACTATCATCATTTGCAATAGGAGCATTATTGCTAATATACTTTAACGCCTTATAAGCATTTACCCTACCACTAGTTGCAACTTTTCCATTTAAATTATCTTTTACCTCAACGCTTTTTGTAATAGCTTTTATTATCTCATCTACTGTTGCATCATTTTTTTGAGAGAACAAAAGAGCAACAATACCTGTAACATATGGTGTAGCCATAGATGTACCTTGCATATATGCATAACTATCATCTGGATATGTGCTTAAAATATTCTCTCCAGGTGCGGCTACATCAACACTATTTAAACCATAATTTGAAAAACTTGTTATATTATCATCCTGATTTGTAGCCGCAACACTTATAATATTACTATCTTTATAACTAGCTGGATAGACTGGGTCGCTATCAATATCTTTTCCATCATTTCCTGCCGCCACACAAAAGATAATACCTTTTTGACCTAAATTTTCTATAGCCTTATCAATACTATCTCCATCACTACCACCAATTCCACCATAACTTGCATTAATAGCTACAATATTTACACCATTATCTTTTTGCTCAGCAATATAATCAAGCCCCTCTAACATATCGCTAGAGTATCCATAACCATTTGGTCTAAAAATTTTTATTGCCATAATCTGAACATTTTGTGCAACACCACTTACACCATTACTATTATTACCAACTGCTCCAATTATTCCTGCTACATGTGTACCATGATAGTGTCCATTATCATCATATGGTGTATCTGGCATTGGGTCATCATCGTTATTACCATCATCATCACCAGCAAAATCATATCCATGTTTACTATTACCACTCCACATATTATCTACTAAATCACTATGAGTATAATCTACTCCTGTATCTAATATAGCAATAACTACTGAACTATCTCCTTTTTGAATATCCCAAGCCTCTTTTATATCCATATCTGCATCATTAGTACCACTAACACCATTAACCTCCTGAGCAATATTTTCAATTGCCCATAATTTAGAATAATAGCTATCATTAGTAGCATCAAAAGGTCTTATAGCAAAATTTTTCTCTATAGTATCTATGCTATCTTTTAAAATTGCACTATTTAATAAGATATTTTCTATTTGCTCAAAATTGCTATTTGGTACTACTATATGCATACCATTTATAAGTTTATATTCAGTATGTGAATAGCTATTACCAAAAAGTCCATTCATATATTGAATCATAGTATCTAAGTTGCTTCCTTCTTTAAAAGTAATAATAGCCTCACTTGGAGCATACATAATAGAGGTGCTATTATTATCAATAGTAGGAGGAGTTACAATATTATTAATAGTTTCAGATTTTATATTTGAAGTAAAAATTAATGTAGCCGCAACCATCGAAAAAAGATACTTTTTATTCATTATAAAAAACCTTTTGGTAAATTTTGATAATGAATTATAGCAATACAGAAGATAGAATTGCCATTTTATGGCATACTGAAATTTATTTTATTATTTAAATGTTCTATTTAATAACTCTTCTAATAAAACCGTAGCATAACTTCCCGGAGGCAGGGTAAAAAATAGTTTTGCTTTACTATTTAATTCATCAAATTCAATTTTTGCACTTTTTACAAAAACCCAAGCATCCCTTCTAGCACCTCTTAAAGCATCAAAAGAGTAATCAATAAACTCTCTTTCTATTTTGCCAGCTATAGAAGCTGATAATCTTATATTAGAACCAAACAAAACTCCTGTAATATGATACCTCTTTTCCATAAAGCTATTTGTATATTTTTTAATATCATTAGTTATACTAAAGCTCTTTTTTCCTTTTTTATAAAAATATCCCAAATCTCCTGGAAGCAACTTAAATAATGAATTAGTACTTTTTATCTCTTTTATTAGAGTAGGGGAGATCTGCTTTAAAATTTTATCATCTTTATCTTCTAATATATTTTTAGATATCTCTAATCTTCTATTTAACCAGTCATTAAAAAACTTAGCCTGATAACTAGCAAGTAAAATTTTACTATTTTGATTTTTTGTCCCTTTCCCATATAAAGATATCTTTTTTGCCTTTTTTTGATTCTCTTCTAATGAACCAAATCTTTGATAACCAAAAAAGTTTGCAAAACCATATTTAATAATTTTATTAAACGCATCTTCTAAAAAAGAGTAATTCTCTTTTGAAACACTATTTAAAGTTATTATAAAACTATTTGAATCTAATTTTCCTACTCTTAATCTATCTTTTACAAAACCCAACTCTTTTAAAGTAACCCTAGAACTATTTTTAAACTTTTTAATATTTGCATATTTTGGAAGTGTAATAAACTGTATAGCAGTTGCATATTTATCTTTTAAACCAGCATATCCAATATCTTTTGGGTTAATTTTTAAAACTTCACTTAAATATTGAACTAACTCCATTGTAGATATATCTTTTTTTGTAACCTCTATTAATCTAAAATCTCCCTTTTTAGATAATTTTATATTACTATTCTCTTTTACAATAAAGCTATCTTTATTTTGAATAAACTCAAACTCTACACCTTTTGTATTTGTTAAAAAAACTCTATCCATTACTATCTCTTTTTATCTTTTTTATATCCTCTTTTTAATCTATTATAACAACTATCACAAATTGAAAATCTATAACTAAAATCTAGCTCTTTACCACAGTTTTTGCAATTTTTAGTAAACTTTGCATCTTTTAAACTCTTTTCAATATATGCATTTAATCTATCTCTAGTCTCTTTTGCAATCTCTATATCTTTAAATTTATCGCTAAATTTAAAACTAAGCCAAAGATAAAGAGAAACCTCTTTTACAATATCTTCAGCTTTAAGTAAAGCATCATAACTTACAGCTTTAGAATTTTTAATATTTGGCACAATAAAATTAACCTCTTTATCTTGTTCTAAAAGTGTTAAATATCTCTTAAATGCATCTTCAATGTGTGGAGAGCTAATAGTAACAGGTGCACAGGCTAAGTGATATTTTGAAATTAAATCTAAATCATACTCATCTACAATCTTTGCAACTTCAATCATAGATTCTATATTTGCCGCTACAAAAGGACCATCAAACTCCATATTTGATGCAAAAAACTCTAATATTGTATATAAATTATCTGTTTGTAAAATCTCTGCAATCAATTGTACATGTTCCAAAGATGCCATAACAGAAATTGGTAAACTTATTGGTTTTAATCTTGATTTAAGTTTATCTTTAATTGTTGTTAGAGTAGGGTAGTCTAAAGCTCCTACATAACCGCTCTCATGCAACCCATATCTTCCAGCTCTTCCTGCAATTTGCAAAACCTCAGAAGTTGTTAGCTCTCTTCTTTGAAGTCCATCAAACTTATTATCTCTTGCAAATAATATAGTCTTTATTGGCAAATTAAGACCCATAGCAATCGCATCTGTTGCTATTAAAATTTGGCTCTCTTGTTCTCTAAAACGCCTTGCTTCTTCTCTTCTAACCTCTGGCGATAAATTACCATATACAACAGAAGTACTAAATTTAGAAGATATTTTACTTTTAATTGCTAAAACCTCTTTTCGTGAAAATGTAACAATTGCAGTAGCCTCTTCTAAATTATTTAAAGATGTTGGTTTGGTCAAAACTTCTAAATCATTCTTTCTTTCAAATTCAATTACCTCAAGTTCTTCATCTAAATAGTTTGCTAGCTCTTTTACAACATCAATCGCATCACTTGAACCTGTAATAATTACCTTTTTAGCAGGAGCTCCAATAAGCGCATTTGCCCACGCCCAACCTCTATCTCTATCACCAATCATCTGAATTTCATCAATTACACAAACATCAACCTCTATATCACTATTTAGCATCTCTATAGTTGAGCTTATATGTGTAGAATCTTCATCAATAATCTCTTCTTCACCTGTAATTAATGAAACATTTATACCACTTTGTTTTATATCTTCGTATCCTTCTTGTGCCAATAACCTTAAAGGAGCCAAATATACACCACTTTGCGCTTTTTTTAACTCCTCTAACGCTTTATATGTTTTACCGCTATTAGTTGGACCAACATGAAAAATAATCTTTCTATTTAAACTTCTTGCTAGTGGAAATAGTAATTTAAAATCTCTAATTGTCTTTGCTAAAAGTAACTCTCTTTTTTTCTTCTCTTTTTTATCTTTATATCTATCATTAATCTGATAAAGTACTTTTTTAAGAGTTTTATTTTTTAAAACTAAAGTTTTATTTGCTTTTATATAAGGTTCTAAAAAAGATACTATTAAATTATTAATTTCACTTTCATCTAATTCTAAAGGATAAAGTCTCTCAAAAAGCTTAGATTTTAACTCATCAAAAAATAGTTCAAAATGAACTATGTCATTTCTATTTCTCTCTTCTAAGTTATCTATAATATCTTTAGCTTTATTTGTCCAAATTGAACAATATAAAGCTCTCTTCTCATAACTTATAAATATATTATATTTTAACTCTTTATCATATTTTTTATACTTAAACTCTTTGGATATTAAAAAATTTAATTTATTAGTTACTATATCAATATCATTTCCAAGCTCTTTTACAATCTTTTTTATATATTTTGGAGCTATTGGAGCATGATATAAATCTTTTATTGGCTCTTTAATAGAATTAAATATTTTATAAAGCAGTCTCTCATTTAAATAACTAATCTTATTAATTTCATGAAAAAAATTATTAAACTCTTCTAATTTCTGCTCTTTTGCTTTAACTTTATAGCTATTTAAATATTCTATGATAAACTCTTTATCTTTTTTTATTAATTCAGATGTTTTAACATCAAGTTCAATTTGACAATAAAGATTAATAGTTATCTCTTTTCCATCTAAAATAATACTCTTTGGTTCAATAAAGCCTATTGAGTTTATTTCAATAAAATCTATATCTAAAAGCTTGCTATACTCTTGTAATATTTTTACCTTTCTAAGATAAAATAGTTTATTTTTAACCTTTTTAGGAGTAATCTTAGCTACTTTTTTATCCATAAAGTCAGATAAAATTTGTTCTTCCTCTTCAGGAGTTGCATCTTCTCCCTCTAAATATGATAATATTAAACCAACTTTATCTTTTATCTCTTTAACTCTCTCTTTTTGCTCCTCTTCAAGATAATCAACTATTGCTTTTCTTATCTTATAGTTGCCTTCACTCCAAACTCTTCTTAAATATTTTATAATATCAACTCTTTCAAGAGAACCAATATCCTCACCAAGCATCATTAAAAGCCCATATAAAGTATTATCACTAACTCCTGTTATACCATCTTCAAAAGGCTGATTATTAAATAAAGATTTAATCTTATTATTTAATTTTATAAAATGCTTTCGTTTTTTCTTTGCCATTACTTTACTTTTTTGCGCAATTATAACAAAATTTTATCTTTTAAATACTGATTTTAGAAATAACGATAACAGAAGTAAGCAATAAGCAATAAGCAATAAGTAGTAAGTAGTAAGCTAATAAGGTCTTTTAAACTAAATCCTTAACTCCGAACTCTTAACTCTCAACACTAATAACTAATATACAAATATACCAATAACCAAAAACTAAAGTTTCGCGCATTTTGCGTAGCAAAATTCGCCCCGCAGGGCAAAGCCCGAGGACAAAACAATGATTGTTCGGTTCTAACAAAGAAAACACGAATTTACTTTTGACCCTAATTTATATGTTTCAAAACAATGATTGTTCGGTTCTAACTGATGTTGGAATAAAAGAGCATTTGTGGATTATGAAGTTTCAAAACAATGATTGTTCGGTTCTAACCTAAAGAAAATAGG
>CAZCOI010000077.1:0-6767 GCA_964500335.1 uncultured Nitratifractor sp. | reverse complement strand
TTTAGCACTTGGTTTATAAAAGATTGTAGCTATTTTAAATTCTATATTTGGATAGAATCTTTTTCCCGACTTTAACAGAGGAATGCAAAGAATTAGATTATAAACTATTATAAGTTCCATAAAAAGAGGGTTTGTTATTTTAGGGGATTTTTATGTAGTCCTAATTTTAATATTTTTTTATATATCTATTGACTTTGTTGTAGGATTTCAATATAATTTTATATTATTCCTAATAGAGGATTTTTAATGTTTTTAAAAACTACAAAAATAAAAGGTAAAGAGTATATTAGAATTGTTAAAAGTTATAGAGATAAAGAAGGTAAAGTAAAACATAAAACTATTGCTTCTTTAGGAAGGGTTGATAATTTAATAAACTTTTTTCCTTTTTTTGATAAATTAATAGAAAAATATATAGGCTATAAATATACTTCAATTGATAATATTAATAAACAAGAGAGTGCTACTATATTTAATTACGGTTATATTGTTTTAAAAAAGGTGTGGGATAGATATAAATTAGGTGAATTTTTTGAAAGAATATTTAAAGATAAGAGTGTTCAATTTGATTTAGTAAAAACAATTTTTACATTAGTAGTTAATAGAGCATTAAGAAGTGAATTATCAAAGCTTGGATATTTTAATAAAAAAGATATCTTTTTAATGTTAAATGAAGAGTTAAAACAACAAGATTTATATAAGAGCTTAGATTATTTAGAAGAGATAAAAGAAGAACTTGAAGATTATTTATTAAATAAATCAATAAATTTATTTAATAGAGATTTAACAGTAGCATTTTTTGATGTAACAACCATATATTTCGAAAGTAAAAGAGAAGATGAAGATAAAAAAGTTTTAAATAATAAAGAAGAAGTAAATATAAAAGAGTTTTTTAATTTATTAACTTTTAGCAATAAACCACCAAAAGATTATAAATTAAATTATATTAGAATAGATAATTTGCAAACATTAATTACAGATATTAAAATAGTAAAAGGCTTAAGAAAATTTGGATTATCCAAAGATTTTAAGATGAATGAGACACAGATTGTATTATCTTTATTAATTGATAAAGATGGTATTCCTATAACATTTAATATATATGAAGGTAATAAAGCAGAAACTTCAACATTAATAGATACTCTTGATAGATTAAAAAAAAGATTTAATTTAAAAAAGATAACTCTTGTAGCTGATAGAGGAATTAGTAGATGGTTAAATTTAGAAGAGATAAAACAAAGAGGATATGAATATATTGTAGCTATACGATTTAAAAACCAAAAAGAGTTAGAAGAAAAAATATTAAATAAAAATAGTTACAATACTATCTTTTTTAGTGAAGAAGATGGTTATTATGGATATAATGAATTTATTATAACTCAAACTAAAAAAGTAAAAAAAGATAATCAATTTAAAAAAATAACTCTAACTCATAAAATTATTGCTACATATTCAGATAAAAGAGCTTTAAAAGATAAAAAAGATAGAGATAAAGAATTAGCAAAACTTCATAAAAAGTTACAAAATGGCAATGTTATTAAAAAAAGTAAATATTTAAAAATTAATAATAAAAGTAATAACAGTAATGATAATAATTGTAATATCTCCTATGAGATAGATTTTACAAAAATAAAAGAAGATGAAAAATATGATGGTTTTTATGCTATTGCATCTTCAAATACTTCTATAGATGCATTAGAAGCTATTAAGATTCATAAAAACATATATGAAGTTGAAAACTCTTTTAGAGACTTAAAATCTACTCTAAACATAAGACCTATATATCATTATAAAAAACAAAGAATTAAAGGTCATATTATTGTATCATTTTTAGCATATTTCCTTTTAAAAAATATTGAATATACTCTATCAAATTCTAAAAAATTTAATGATTATTTATTAAAAAATAATGAAACTATATCTTTAGAAAAGATAGTTGATGCTTTAAACTCTATAAATATTGTTAAAGTTGATATTAATAATAATGACTATTACATTAAAGTAAAGCATTCAACTTTAGCTTCAAAAATTATAGATACATTAAAAATAAAACTCCCTAAACATATTTCAAATAAACAAGAAATTAAAAATTATCTAATATATTTTAAATAACAACTAACTTGTAGTGGCTAATTTCCGCAAACTTTTTTTCTAATGTAAGCTTATTATGGACTCTTCTTTGATGTGTAGTGTTAAAGTCGGGAAAAAGAGACGAGAATTAAGGGTTAAGGATTTAGAGTTTATTTTGGCTTAAACAAATCCTTATAATCTTTCGGCTAATGCTTTTTGCTTTAATAATTATACTAGTAGATTTTAAATATACCAAAATAAAACCTATACATTAACAACTAATACACAAATAACCAATTTTATATTTTATCACAATTTAGGATATAATCTCCAATAAATAGTTTAAAAGGAGACTTTATGGTAGAAAGACTCTTTGTTTACGGAAAACTCTCCAAACGAACATATCTTAAAAAAAATCGGTGGTTCTTTCTTAGGGTCAGACGTTGAATATCCACTTTTTTACATAAAGATATTTCCATTAAATAAACTTTTTCTACAAGTTCAGAAATTAAAAACCTCTGCTTTTTTGTAAAATGCCAATAAAAAAAGATTATTTAAAAGTAATTAACTCAAGTTTTATATATTAAACTAAGCATTCTTTTAATTTTAAATAAGAAGATTCTTTATAATACCTAGCTTACTTAGCGATAGTTTTAAAGCCTTTTTTCAAAGAAAAAACTAAAAATATTGGCAATTTTTATATCTTACACAATATTTTTACAAATATAGTATATAATTACTATTATACAATAAAGGCAAAACCTATGAAAACAAAACTCTTAATACTTATTGGCTTTATTACACTAATTGTTAGCAATTTAAACTCAGCATATTTAAAAAGTGGAAGTTATTTAGTTAAATATAGATATATAAATTATGCTGTATCTCCAAATATTGGCAAACATCGATATGAAGTTTTAGTAAAAAATAAAAAAGTTATAAATGTTCTCGATTTAAAAAATGCTAAAATTATCTCTAAAGACAAAGCCTTTGGATTGAACGATTTAATGCGTATTCTTATAGGAGATAAAAAAAATTATACCCTTACAAATAAAAGTGGCAAACTATTTATAAAATCAAAAAACAATCCATATTATGCAATTTATATAGACTCAATCAAAAGAGTTTTAAATACATATACTCTAAACCCATTAACCCAGAGAGAAAAAGAGCTAAAACAAAACTACAAACTTTGGCTTAAAAGAAGAGTAAAAAACTACACTATCAGAATTCAAGATTCAAGATTAAAAAATATATATAGCGAAGGTGTAGAGCTAACTATATCGAATGGCAAAATAGTTAAAGCAAAAGATATAAGAAGTTATAAAAATATTAACCCAAACAACAAATATTTTTTAACTGTTAAAAAACTATTTAGTATCGCAAAATGGGGAATAAAAAATGCACAAATTTGTTATGATATAAAATATGGTTATCCAAATTATATAAAAGTAGGCAAAATAGAAATAGTAGCTTATTTTTTAAAGCCTCTACATCTATCTAAATAGATTTAGCTCTTGTATAGCCAATAAAACTTAATAAAATTATAAATATTGGCATAATCCAAAAAAGCGATGCCAAATCTCTTTTTATATTTAAATTATAATTTGGGTCATTTGGATAGATATCAAATATAGCATAGTTATTTTGGTTAAAACTATAGCTACTAAATGGGCTTAATCCATTAACTCTAAACCATCCATTTGCTCTTCCGCCCCATCCCCAATTAAAATGGTACATATATCCATCACTTACTCTTTTATATCCATCACAAACAAATACATGAACAATATTACCGCGCCCTTGATAAAGCACAGGTCTTTTGTTGTTTAAACTATTAATTAATAGGCTATCCCACTGAGCATCAGAGCTCTTTTTTATTAAACTAGAGCTCTTATATCTAAAATTTTTTCTAAGTGCGCTATTTGCCGCACTAATATAACTGCTAGAGCCATTAGGACCATAATCCATATTTACAGCAACACCAGAGTGGTATATAATCTTAGCTTTTGCAGAATCTCCCCAACTATATGAACTCTTCTCAAAATTAACATATTGTCTGCCATACTGAGGATTAGAAGCAGGAATATAAGAGTTACTCCCTAGTCCTCTTGGCGGCCAAGCATAATAGTTCATAATCTGAGCCATTGCAACAGCTACACAACCAGCAGGTACATGCCCATTTCTTTCAATAGATCTTGAATCTTTTGGACAATATTCATTATATCCTCTTCCTTGCCCCCAGCTTGTATTTAACAAAGGTCCTACGCTACTAGAACTAGAAACAGCATATAATGGCTGAGTAGAAGTTACTCTTGCTTTTGGCGATATAAGACCTTTTTTTGCTAAATTCTTAGCTTTATTAAGCTCATCAGATACACTTTTTAACCACCATTTAAATTGAGGAGGTAGATTATATGGGTCTAAATTAGATTTATCAGAATAGGCAAGAATTGGGGCATTTATATCATCATCAGCTACTATAACCCATCCTCCATTATCTAAATTAAATATATAATATGGTGCATTGGATATAGATGATTGCTGTCTATAGTTAGCTAATAAACCAACCTTATTTGTTACAACTTTTAATCTTTTATTAGTAACTCTCTCCATCCACTTAATTGCAATATCTTGAGCCTTATTATACTCAATTTTTTTGGCATTAATTAAATTTAGCAACAATAAAACAAACATAAATATTCTTATAAATCTCAATCAAAGCCCCCTATTTAGCACATATAAATATTATATCAAGCTTTCTTTATTACTTATTTAATACAAAATAAGAGTTTTAATTATCTAAAGATATGACTAATTACTACACAATACTTATAAAATATTTTACTAGATAATAATTTTTATTAACTAATTTATTTTATCTTAAGAAAATTATGCAATAATTCTCTAAGGATAAAAATTATCCTTTACTAAATTTTATAAGGAATAAAAATGAAAGAGTATCAAATTTACAAATGCGAAATTTGTGGTAATGAAGTAGAAGTTCAAAAAGTTGGCAAAGGAAAACTAACTTGTTGTAATAAAGAGATGGTTTGTATTACCAAAAACCTAACAGCAACAAATTTGCTAAAAGCATTTGCAGGCGAATCTATGGCACGCAATAAGTATGAGTTTTTTGCTGAAGTTGCATATAAAGAGGGTTATCATAAAATTGCAAGGTTTTTTCAAGAAGCCGCAGATAATGAAAAATATCATGCGCTGGCTGAATTTAAAGCATATAATAAAATAATTAACAATATCGAATTGGATACAACAATAAAAAATCTCAAATATGCGGCTGATGGTGAAAAATATGAACATGAAATAATGTATCCAAATTTTGCAAAAATCGCTAAAGAAGAGGGGTTAAACGAAATTGCAAGAATGTTAAAAGCTATTGGCAAAGTAGAAGTAGAACACGAAAAGGAGTACAAAGAACTATTAAAAGCCTTAGAAAACGAAGATTTTTTTAATAGCCAAGAACAAGAAGAGTGGGTATGCGAAATTTGCGGACATATCCATAGAGGCAAAAAACCACCAAAAAATTGCCCTCTTTGCAAGGTAGAAAGTAAATATTTTAAAAAACGCCCAAAAGATATTACAGTAGGTTAAAGGAGAAATTATGGCAACAAAAGGTAAAAAAATTTTAAAACAAATCGAGGCACAAGAGGTTATAGATTTATTAAATAAAGCATATGCAGATGAGTGGTTAGCTTATTATCAATACTTTATTGAAGCAAAAGTTATTAAAGGTATTATGAAAAGTTCAATAATTACAGAGTTAGAAGAACACGCCGCTGATGAACTAAGACATGCAACCATGCTTGCTAACAGAATTGCACAACTTGGAGGTGAACCAATTTTAAACCCAAAAGATTGGTTTAAATATGCAAATTGTGCTTATGAAGAGCCTACTAATCCAGATGTTTTAAATATTTTAAAACAAGCAATTAAAGGTGAACAATGTGCTATTGAGGTTTATAATAATATTATTGAAACAACTAAAAATAAAGATATTATAACTTATAATATTGCTAGCCAAATTCTTGCTGACGAAGTAGAACATGAAGAAGATTTACAAGCTTTATATGAAGATATAAACGAATTTATTGAGCAATTTAAATAGATAGACTTTTGGTCTATCTAAAAAATATATACTAAGTAATTGATATATTGTAAAATTGTATTTTTAATCAATTGGTTTTAATCTAAGTAGAAGATTAGTGTAATTTGTTATTGCATATCTATTGCGATTGAAAATTTCATAATCTACCTTTAATAAATTATAGGGTGTAACTTTTTATTGCTTTGTGGTACATATTTGCTTTGCATTTTGGTACATTTTTGGATTGCATTTGATATTTTAAAAAGCTAAAAGCTGTAAGGCACAAGCAATAAGCTTATAATTTTTTTTTTAATATTAAACTAAAAACCTAAATCTTTTAACTATGAATTTTTATATCGGTTCGAGTCGCTTATTTGATGATGGAGCGCGCGAAGATTTATATTTCAATACAACTCTTGTGTCGGTTCGAGAATTTGGGTTTTCCGACTTTGGATTTTCCAAATCTATTTCAATACAACTCTTGTGTCGGTTCGAGTAAAACCTACGAATGGCAGGGGGTATTGAGGCTTATTTCAATACAACTCTTGTGTCGGTTCGAGCATATAACAAGCTTAAAATATTAGGAGTAAAGATG
>CAZCOI010000076.1:0-2153 GCA_964500335.1 uncultured Nitratifractor sp. | reverse complement strand
AGAGTTATTATAATAAGAGCCAATAATTTTATTTTCTAAATACCACTCTTTGTTTTTTGTAAAATCTTTAATAAAATCATCTTTATTATTTATAAATTCCATCTCTTTACTCTCATATTTTTTTAGCAAATTGTATATATTTATGTAATCTTTATTTTCTATTCTAGTTCTTAACTCAGTAGCTGATTTAATAATATTACTATCTGCTGCTTGTCTTACAACTTTATCAAGTTTAAAACTCTTTTTTAAAGTATAAATAATATTTTTTTCTAAACCTTTATTATCTACCGGCAACAACTGATACTCATCACCAACAAATAATACACTATTAATTCTACCTTCTTGATACGCCTCTACTATATATTTGAATAGTTCTGTAGAAATCATAGAGCTTTCATCTACAATTAACAAAGATGCCACCGGCTTTTCTTTGATAGTATTATCTACTTTAAATCTCTCCTCGCCTGTTTTATAGTCTTTAAAAGGCTTAATGCATAAAAAAGAGTGAATTGTAGTAACTCTAACATTTTTAGATCTATCTTTACTAAAAAACATATCTCTTAAAATGCTAACAGCTTTATGGGTTGGTGCAGTTACACATACGCCATAATGTAATATATCACTATTTTTAGCAAAAAAATCGATTATTCTTGTTGTAAGGTAGCTTTTACCTGTACCAGCAGCACCAGTTAAAGATAAAAAGTTCTCTTGGAAGTCTACATTTTTTAATAAAGATCTCTCCTCTATGGCAATTACTTCGTTTACAATAGCATTAAAAATAGCTCTTTGCTCTTTTGTTAAATCGCTATTAAATGTATCAAGATTTGTAAGATTTGTTGCCATAGATTTCTCCTTGAAATTAATTTAACGAATTATAACTTTACAACTCGTCATAAAAATACGACTTATTATAAATTTTATTTTTTTACCAATCAAATAAAGAATCAACGCTAATACTTGCTACAATTGCACCAACTACACCACCTACTGCAGCTCCCACCGGACCAGCAATCGTAGCTCCTGCCATAGCTCCAGCTTCTGCACCAGCCCAAACACTAACACCTGTAACAACACTTTTTGCAGATTGTTTTGCAAGCTCTTCACCATCAATTTCATCATTTGCATATTTATATGTCTCTTTAGCAATATCTACAGCACTAAATGCCAATATTGCTGGTGCAGAGCTTTTTAGCACTTTTTTTGCTGTTTCGTTAGCTACTTTTTCAGCCAAATATATTCCAGAAGTTTTGGCAGCACTTCCTACTGCATTTTTTATGCCACTATCTACTGCACTAATAGCAATATCTTTTGTTGTATCTATTAAAGCTTCTTTCATCTCTTTTTTCCCATTTGAAACTTCTAATATATTACTTGTTGCACTAAATAATCCACCAATAGTTGCACCAGTTTTTGCACCTTCTATTGCACCACTTTTTATACTTCCAGCCAAACTATCTTTAAAATCAGGTAATATATCTTTTGCTTCCACTTTGCCTTTAACAGCTTTTTTTGTAATTTTTCTTTGCTCTTTTAAAGTTTTTGCTTTAGAAGAAACATTCTCTTTTTTAATACTATTTTTTACTTTTTTCTCAACAATTTTATGCTCTTTTGCCACTTTTGGTCTTGTTGTTTTGTTTTTCAAATACTTTTTTCTTGCAATTTTTTTAATATCTTCTACTTGATCTTTAGGACCTATTAAATCTCTATTATCGTAGCCTCTCATAGCATTTTCTGTTTGTTCTGCAGTGTTATAGTGTTTAAATTCGCCTTTTGCAACAACTTTTTTACCTTTTAAAATTTTATAATCACCATGACAACCGTTTTTCTCTTTTACAGCTTTTAAAGAGCTTCTTTTAAATGCACTATTAATATTAAAAGAACCTATATGAACTTCTTCAGCAACAAATCCTGTTTGAGATGCAAATGTATTGTTTTTGTATTTTTTAGCTTGTGAAGTAATATTACTAATAGCGTTAGCTATTTCATTATCTACACGATTAGAAAAGTTTTTTAATTCGTTTAAATTTAAAGCATCTGCTAATAGTTTATTCATAATTCCTCCTTAAGCATTTGGAGGAATTTTAATATATTAAGTCGTATAGAAATTACGAGTTAGAGAGTTTTTTAGTTAAAATAACTCTTTAAGATATTTT
>CAZCOI010000075.1:0-1793 GCA_964500335.1 uncultured Nitratifractor sp. | reverse complement strand
CTCATCAAATGCAAAATATAGCACCGCTCCAAAGAAAAGCCATGTAACAAACTTGATATTTAAAATCCCCACGACCAAAATAACAGCAAGCATAATGCCAGCACTTTTCCATCTTTGAGTATGCTCACTATCTGTTTTTGGCTTATACTCTTTTGCCTCTCCTTGCTCTAAATCTACCTTATTTGCTTTATTCTCTTCCATTAGCTATCCTTCTATATTTCATAAAGCAATTATATCACACCTACTCTATAACTTTACAATCGTTGCGCCCAAATTTCCTTTAACACGCTCGAAGTTTTTAACTTTTGGGTGTTTTTTAAGCAACTCGCTTACAACTTTTACAAGCACGCCCGTGCCTGTGCCGTGAATTATCTCTACTTCACTAAAGCCTTGCAAAAGTGCTTTTGATATAAAATCTTGCACCTCCTCTTCTGCCTCGTTGGCTCTTTTGCCAAGAAGCTTTAGAGTAAGCTTTGCGCTACTAGGCTTGGCTACATTTACTTGCACTTTTGGCTTTTTGTTCTTTGCCTTTTTTGGTATGCTATCTTTGCTTAAATCGCCCCTTGAAACACGCAATTTTATACCATCTTCTAACTCTATAAATATCTCTTTTGAGCGCACACTAAGCACATTTGCTCTTTTGCCTCTATACCTTACTATATCTCCAGCTTTAAGCTCTACAAAACTCTCTTTTGGCTCTTTTGAAGCTGCTTTTTGCTTAGATTTGTGTGCGCTATTTAGCAATCTTCTAGCTTCTGGATTTTCGGCTACTTTTAGAGCTTTTTGCACTAGCTTAATAGAGTCTCTATACTCTGCTTCTAGCGCATTTAGCCTCTTTTGATGCTCATCTTTTAGCCTATCTTTTAATCTTAAAAGCTTCTGCTCTTGCATCTTTGCATCCTCTAGCTTTATATTAGCTTGCTCTATCTTTTGACGCATTGTAATCTCAAGCTGTGTAGATTTTTCGATAAGCTCGCTAAGTTGCTCTTTATCCTCGCCTAGATACTCTCTAGCTCTTGCAACTACATCTTTATCTATTCCATATCTCAAAGCTGTCTCAAAAGCATAACTCTTGCCTATAGAGCCACTAAGATATGTATATGTTGGCTCTTGCTTCTGCTCATCATAAATTGCTGCAATCAAATCTACATCTCTATCTTTTGCCATTAAAGATGCCAATCTTTTGTGGTGTGTTGTAACTACAAAATATATATCTTTTTTACTAAGAGTCTCTAGCAAACTTCTAAAAAGCGCTGCAGCTTCGTCTGCATCGGTTCCTAGCTCAATCTCATCTACTCCAACTATTGCATCTTTTAATTTAAAGAGCTTTCTAAACTCTACCATACGCCCAGCAAATGTAGATATGTCGTTTTTTACCGATTGTGGATCATCCAAAATTGCCTCAATGTTAGCAAAACTTCCAATTTGAGTCCCATTTGGATTGCAACTAATTGGCAGTAGATATTTGCTCATAAGTGCAGCACTTAGAATAGATTTTAAAAGCATTGTCTTACCACCGGCATTTACGCCTGTTATTAGCATAATCTTATTTGCAAACTCTATATCTATTGGCTTTGGGTCGCTAAGAGCTGGGTGTCTAAAATCTTTTAAAACAACCTTTTTATCGCTATTTGGCAAGACTAGGTTCAAATCTTTGCTCTTTAGCATCTTGGCTCTTGCAAAGTAGTGATCAACCCTATCAAATTCACTATTTATAAATCTTAAAAATCTCACCCACTTAGCAAAAATTGCGCTATACTCTTTGGCATATCTATTAAATATCTGCTCTTGCA
>CAZCOI010000074.1:0-35779 GCA_964500335.1 uncultured Nitratifractor sp. | reverse complement strand
CTTTTAAAAGATTTTACAATCGAAAAAATTCCACCACTATTTCCTAGAATTGAGGAGCAGTTATTAAAAGAGCCAGAAGCTAAAAAAGAGCAACAAGAGAAAAAAGAAAAAAATGCAAAGAGCAATAAAGAGCAAAATATTGGCTTAATTACAATAGATGAGTTTTTTAAAACAGAGCTTAAAATTGGTACAATTATAGAAGCCGAGGAGGTACCAAAGAGTAAAAAGCTACTTAAACTACAAGTAGATTTAGGCGAAGAGAAACCAAGACAGATAATTGCAGGAATTAAAGAGTGGTATAATCCTAATGATTTAATTGGCACACAAGCTTGTGTAGTAGCAAACCTAAAACCAGCAAAACTTATGGGAATGCTAAGTGAGGGGATGCTACTTGCAGCAAAAGATGAGAGTGGTTTAAGCCTACTTCGCCCAGAAAAACCAAAAAGTGCAGGAACAAAAGTATCATAATGGATATAGAAAATTTAATAAATATAATAGATGGTAAACTTATTAACAATCCTAAAATAAAAAAGGTTGAATCTGCAACAATTTATCCATCTAAAGTAGAGATGGGAGATCTATTTTTTGCATCTTCAAAAGAGGATTTATCAAAAGCTATACAAAATGGGGCATTTGCTGTAGTTTTCGAAGGAGATTTACCATCTATTGAAGATAAAGAGATTGCATATATTAAAGTAAACTCTATTAAAGAGGCTACTATAAAATTTTTAAGATATATTTTAATTCAAAAAGAATCAACAATATACTATTTTGAAGATATAGAGATATCTCTTCTAAAGCAAATAACAAATAGAAAAACATCAATATATACAATACTAGATAACAACTGGCAAAAAAGTTTTGAGACTATTTTAAACTCAAATTATGAAATATTTATAACTAACTCTTTAGAAGATGCCTCAACCCTATCACCAAATTTTAAGAGTTTAGATAATATGGTATATGGGTATATAATCTCAGACTCTCTATTAAAAACAACCTTTAAAATAGAAAAATATATCTATCAAAATATAGATATTACACCTCTTTTTTTTGATAACTTAAGAAAAGTTGTATCTTTTTGCCAAGAAAAAGATATAGATTATGATATTAATAGAGTAAAATATACAAAAGAGTTTAAACCTATCTTTGTAGATACAAATTTAAATGCTTTACCAAAAGGCTCATCTGATAGAGTTTTAATATTTGTTAATTCTATACAAACTATAAATAAAGCAATTGAATACTTAAAAGAACAAGGTAAATGGATAAAAAGTTTAATTTTCACCCCACCAAAAGTAAAACTTGAAAGTACTATAAAACCTATTTGGTATAATAGCCCAAATGAAGCAAAAGAGTATCTAAAAAAAGAGTATTTTCAATATGCTTTTTGTTATCAACTAAAGATAGAGGATATTATTAGCAACTCAAAAGAGTATCCATCACTCTTTTAGCTCTTTTAAATAGAGTTCTCTTGCTGGATATGCAAATTCTAGCTCAGAATTTTCAATTATCTTAATAATCTTTTTTATTACATCTTGTTTTACTCTTAACCACTCTTCCCAATTAACAGAAATAGAAAATGCATAAACTAAAATATTTAAAGAGTACTCTCCAATCTCATCTAAATATACTAAAAGTGTTTTTCTAACCCCATATTTATCTTCTATATTAAATAAGCCACTCTTATGGACTAAATCCATCTTTTTTAAATATTTTACTTTATTTAAATTTACAATATCAGGATGAGAATGTAACATTTCGTAAATTTCATAAATTACCCTATCTATCTCTACTGTATTTGTAGTGTATTTAATAGGTATATGAAATTTAATTCTTCTTCCTATTAATCTTTTTGTCCAATTTTTTACATAATTATTTGCTAATTTAGAGTTTGGAATTGTAACCATTGCATTATCAAAAGTTCTAATTTTTGTAGAAGTTAAACCAAGTTCAGTAACTAAACCTTCAACATCTTTTGTCTCTATCCAATCACCCTGTCTAAAAGCATCTTCTGCAATTAATCTAATAGAATCAAAAAAGTTTACTAAAGTATCTTTTGCAGAGAATCCAATAATAACACCCCCAATTCCTAAAGATGTTATTAAAGCTGTTATATCTACTCCAAATTTTGTTAATATAGCAATAATTGCAATAAAAACTAAAATTATTTTTGATATATTTAATAAAAGATTAAAAAGCTCTTTTCTAGCAATCTTTTGACTCTTTATTTTGTTACGAATAGTAGCATAAATAAAATATTTTATTATCTCATAAATTAGCCATAAAATTAGTAATAATTTAGTCACAAAAATCAAAATTATTAAATCACTTACTTCGCTAAATTTATATAAATTATTAAAAGCTTTCACAAAAAAGTGAATTATCAAAAAATAGATAAAAGGTTTAAAAATTTTATCAATTCTATAATATAAATATCTATAATAACTATTGTTTCTTTTAGTATAGAGGTAATACTTTATAGGTTTCTTAACATAAGAAACTATAGTAATTACTATAAAAATTGCTACAATATATAAAACAAAATATACTAAATCACTAAGCTTAAGATTAAAAAAACTTAATAGTTTTTGAATAAAAGGTGAGCTAAAAGAGTCTATTTTTAATTCGATATTTTCCATACTTTATTATATCATACTTCATATTATATATTAAATTTATAAACAATTTTTATAAATTTTGCTTTATACTTTTTTAATTTTTATAATTAATTATTTTTTATAAGCTTTGGCTTAATAAAATTTAAGTAGTATTTAATATTCCCATTTCTTTTATGGGTAAAATCAATATTTTAGGAGAAAAAATGAGTAGAGTTTCAATGTTTAGCAAAGCATTAATTGCATCAGCAGTTTTAGGAGCTAGTGCATATGCAACTGAGTTTATTACAATTGGTACTGGTGGAGTAACAGGTGTTTATTATCCAACAGGTGGTGCAATTTGTAGAATGATGAATAAAGTAAAAAAAGATACTGGCATTAAGTGTACAGTTGAAAGTACAGGTGGTAGTGTATATAATATTAAAACTATCAAAGCTGGTGAACTTGACTTTGGTATTGCGCAATCAGATGTTGTATATCAAGCAAGTCATGGTGAAGGTAAATTCAAAGATGGTGCTTATAAATATTTAAGAGTTGTTATGTCAATTCACCCAGAACTATTAACTTTAGCAGTTAGAAAAGATAGTGGTGTAAAAAGCTTCTTCGACTTAAAAGGTAAAGTAATCAATATTGGTAACCCAGGTAGTGGTAATGAAGCAACTGTTAAAACTTTATTTGATACTTGTCAAAAATTAAGCTTAAAAGATATCAAAGCAGAGCAATTAAAAGCGGCTGAATGTCCAAATGCTTTAAAAGATAAAAAAATAGATGGATATTTCTATATGGTTGGTCATCCAACTGCAAACTTTAAAGATGCGGCAAACTCAACTGATATTGATTTAATCTCTCTAAAAGATGTGCCAGCAGCTAAAAAACTTGTAGATGAAAAACCATATTATGCATGGGGAACAATTCCTGCTGGAATGTATAAAGGTGTAGATCATGATACTGTAACTTATGGTGTTAAAGCAGTATTAGTAACTAGTACAAAAGCAAGCGAAAAAGCAGTATATGCAATGGTAAAAGCTATCTTAGACAACTTTGATGCATTTAAAAAACTTCACCCTGCATATAAACATTTAACAAAAGAAGACCTTCTAAAAGGATTTGACCATAAAATTATGCATCCAGGTGCTATAAAAGCATTTAAAGAAGCTGGTGTTTTAAAATAATTATCTCTCTAATAGCAAGAGTTTCTTACTCTTGCTCTCTACATTCAAACTTAAGGAGACTACAATGGCTCTTAAACAAGATTTAAAAAAAGCCGAACATGAAGTTGATAAAGATTTTCATGTTGATAAAAATTTAGAAGAAGAGATATTAACTGAATTAGAAGGACAAAGAAATTTTAAAAGTGGACCTCTATATTGGTTAATAGCTCTTATAGCATTTACATGGTCTGTATATCAGCTCTATGTATCATATTTTCCTGTAAATTCTACTTTAGTTAGAAGTACTCACTTAGCATTTGCAATGGTTTTAGCTTTTTTAATATATCCTGCAATAAAAAAACCAAAAAACCTTAAAAAAATATCAGTTTTAGATTATATATTTGCAATCTTAGGAGGGCTTGGAGCCGCATATATTGCAATAGATTATGTAGCACTTTCTAATAGAGTCGGAGATTTTTTACAAAGAGATATTATAATAGGAGTAATTTCTATTATCTTACTATTAGAGGCTGGAAGAAGAGTTATAGGAATAGCTCTAAGTGTTGTTGCAATTGTATTTTTAAGTTATGACTTCTTTGGGCAATATCTACCAGATTTAATATCTCATAAGGGAGCATCTTTAACAAAAATTGTATCTCAAATGTACCTTACAACCGAAGGTGTTTTTGGTGTTCCTCTTGGGGTTAGTGCTGGATTTGTATTTTTATTTGTTCTGTTTGGCTCACTCTTGGAGCGCGCTGGTGCAGGAGAGTACTTTATAAAATTAGCTTATGCTATGCTTGGTAAATATAGCGGTGGTCCTGCAAAAGCTAGTGTTGTTGCTAGCGGACTTACAGGAATCATTAGCGGAAGCTCAACAGCAAATGTTGTAACAACAGGTGTTTTTACAATTCCACTAATGAAAAAAGCAGGTTTTCCTCCTGAAAAAGCGGCTTCTGTTGAAGTTGCGGCTTCAACTAATGGTCAGTTAATGCCACCAGTTATGGGTGCGGCGGCATTTATTATTGCTGAGTTTTTAGGGCTTGCATATACCGATGTTATAATTGCCGCGGCAATTCCTGCAATTGTTAGTTATCTAGGACTTTTATATATTGTGCATTTAGAATCAAGAAAACTAGGATTAAAAGGAGCTAATCCAAAAGACTTACCACCAAAATGGAAAACTTTTATTACAGGTATTCATTATCTAATACCAGTAATTTATTTAATGTATGTCTTAATAGTGCTTAGAGAGTCTGCTCAATCAAGCGCATTTAGTGCTATATGGCTACTTATGGTTATAATGATTTTACAAAAGCCTTTTATTGCTATGGCTATAGAAAAAAGGTCTATTAATATTAATGATTTTAAAGAGGGCTTTATAGATATCTTCCATGGAATGGTAAATGGAGCAAAAAATATGGTACCAATCGCACTTGCTACTGCAATTGCTGGTATAGTTGTTGGAAGTATTACACTAACAGGAATTGGACAAGTACTATTAGATGTTATAGATACATTATCTAATGGTAATATTTTAATTGTTTTGCTTCTTACTGCTCTTATATCTTTAATTTTAGGAATGGGGTTACCGACAACTGCAAACTATATTGTTGTAGCATCTTTAACAGCCCCAATTATGTTGCAACTTGCAAATGAAAATGGATTTTTAATACCTGCAATTGCGGCACATCTATTTGTATTTTATTTTGGTATCTTAGCCGACGATACACCTCCAGTTGGAATAGCGGCATATGCGGCAGCTGGAATTGCCAAAAGTGACCCGGTAAAAACGGGACTTCAAGGATTTGCATACGATATTAGAACAGCAATCTTACCTTTTGTATTCTTTTTTAATACCGAAATGCTACTTATATCAAAAGTAGATGAGTATGACCCTAGCAAATTTACTTTTATTACAAATCCGCTAGATATTGTTATAATCTTTATTGTAGCTATGCTTGGTATGTTTAGCTTCTCAAGTGCTACTCAAGGATACTTTATAAAACATGCAAATATAATTGAAAGATTACTATTTTTAGTTGCTGTACCTCTATTTATGCTACCAAACTTAATGGTTGAGTATCTTCATATTCCAAATGAATATATTTGTTATGTAATCGGATTAGCTATTTGGACACTTATATACTTATGGCAAAAAAATAGAGCCGATAGCCCAAAAGATTTAGCAATTGCTTAAGATATAGAGTAAAACTCTATATCTAATTTAACAATTTTTTAAAATCATTTAATTCATATAATTCTAAATTTTTACTATCTAATTTATATAGTTCTTGAGAGAAGCCACTTTTTGAGAAAAATACAAATTTATCTACAATTAAATTTGAGTAAATAGCTTTTTGTTTTAATTTTATTAACTCTGCTTTTGTAACTGGACGGTTTTTATATTTACACTCTCCTAAAATATATTTAGCACTTTTTGTTTTGGCATAGATATCAAATTCACTATTTTTATCCCAGTATGAAGATATATCAGTTAATAAATCATTATTTTTATATATAAATTTGAGTAACTCTATACTTAGTTGTTCAAAAACTAAAGATGAAAGCCTATATTGCTCTTCTTTTAAACTAAATAAAACCTTATTAATTTCTACTTTTTTTAAACTATTTCTATTTGGCTCAATAAACATAAACCAAAATCTATAAAAAGGTCTTTTAAAGTAGATTTTTGGCTCAATTATATAATCTTTATACTCTTTTTTAATTAGCTGTTTTTTATAATTTTTTAAGGGGCTCTCTCTTGAATCAACCATATATATAATATCATTAGCAATAAGTTCATTTACAATCTCATTACCTAAAGAGTAACCAAATTTTAATCTATTAAAAATTGAATATACTTTACCATCACTTTTGGCTAATGCTATTAAAAATTTTCTAAATGGGTCATCTGAAATAAAAAATGGAAAAAGTGTGTTTATCTCTAAGTTTGATATAATATCTTTAATAGCACAATCAATACCATCAATTAAGTTTAAATCAAAATCTTCAATACCACCAAAAATAGAGAAATAATCGATTATGTCATCAAAGATAATATATGGATACTTTTTATAGAAATCTTTAAAAAGAGTCTTAATTTCTTTTCCTAAGAAAAGGTCGCAAAAGCGACCCTGAAATTACTTAAGCTTGCTAATATACTCAGATACAGCTTTAATATCTTCATCGCTATAAGAAGCAACTTGACCTTTCATTAGACCACCCATGCCATGCACATTTCTAGTACCAGCTTTGTAACCTTTTAGAGCCTCTTCTAATTTAGCTACATCCCAACCAGCAATAACTTCTGATTTACCAAGACCTTTTTTCTCACCTTTTGCACCATGACAACTTACACACTTTTTATAAAGCTCTGCACCTTTATCATTTGCCGCACTAGCCGCTGGAGCTGAAGCATTTGCATCAGCTGGTTTTGCTTCTGTTGCATTAGCTTCTGCCGCCATAGCAACACCACATGCTAAAATAAGTGATAACGCGATTTTTTTCATACAAATCTCCTTGTTTAATTTTGTAAAAGTATTATAACACTTAAAATGTGAAATTAAAGTGAATTTTTTAAAATTATTTTAAATTTCCTTTTATTTTGTAACGATTCCAGTACTCATTGATATTTGCTTTTAACTGCATATCATCAATTTGAATAGGTTTTAAAGGTAGATATTTTTTTAAAAACTCCTCACTCATAACTGATGTCATTGGTTGTGGGTTTTTACAATAATAAAATAGTGCTGTTTTAAAGTTATTCTCTCCGCCATACACCAAAAGTGCACTCATAAATGTCTTTCTTAAATCAACATTTTTTTTAATATGACAAGCAAGACAGTTCGTTGTAAAATCTGCTTTTAAAAAAAGTGTCAAAAAAATTAAAAATTTTACTATTTTTACCATCTGATAATAAACCTCGTTCCTCTATCTTTTTTAGATTCTACTCTTAAATCTAAGTTATAATAATCTGCAATCTTTCTAACTATACTTAAACCTATACCAAAACCACCTTCTGAACTATTAAATCTGCTATATCTATTAAAAATCTCCTCAATATTTTTTTTATCTATACCTACTCCTGAATCTTCTATAATTAATTCATTTTCTCTTAAGTATATATTAATTTTACCACCTACTCTATTATACTTTATTGCATTTGAAATTATATTATCTAACATCCTAGCATATAACTCTCTATCTCCATTAATTATAAAATCTTTTAAATCTAGCTCTTTAGTAATCCTTTTTGACTCCATATGCATAGTAAAATATTCAACTCTCTCAACTATCAAATCTTTTAAATTAAATTTTTTAAACTCTTTATTATCAATATTCTCTAACATAGTAAATTTTAAATCTTTATAAATATTTTCTAAAGTTCTTGAAGCTATTTTAATTCTATTTATCTTTTTTAAATCTTTAGGAGATAAATTTTTACTATTTAACATCTCAATATTACTATTAATGATTGAAATTGGTGTATTTATCTCATGTGTAGTATCTTTAATAAAACAATCAAGAAGCTCAATAGAATCTTTCATTGGTTTTATAAATAATTTTGCTAAATAGTAACCTATAATATATAATACAATTAAAAATGTTAATCCATAAATTAATATATTTTTATAAATTTTTGTTATTAATGAGCTATTTTTAGGTACTTCTATAAAAAGATACTTTGCACCTAAATAGTAATCACTTAAAATCTCTACATAAATTGCATAATCTTTAGTAAAATATAACTTTTTATTAAAATTTATTTTACTACTTTTTAGTGTTGAAAATATCTTATCATGTTCCAAATCATAAATTGCACTATTATATCTTTCATCTCTTGGATATTTATTATATTTAGGATAGTGGTTATGTAACCATTTAAGTCTTTTTATCTGTAAAGATGCAAACTCTTGCATTAAACTCTTATATTGTAGATTAATTTTATCTATATTACTATTATAATATATTATTGAGACTGCAACAACAAGTGTTGTAATTAAAACAACATAAATAGATATAAAACTAAGTAGTGTCTTTTTTTCACTCTTTAATAATATAGCGATATCCTCTCTTTTTAATGCTCTCTATACTATCTTTTCCCAAAAGCTTTCTAAGATTTTTTATATATGTTCTTAAAGAGCTATCACTAGGTGTTTCATCATACTCCCAAAGCTCTCTAAAGATATCTTCATGTGAAAGAATCTCACCTTTAGAATCTATAAAAATCTCTAATAACCTACTCTCTTTATTACTTAATTTATGTGATTTGCCATCAATTATAAGCTCACCAACAGATCTATTAAAAGTAATATTATTAGCCAATTTTATCTTTAAACTATTTTTATTATATCTACTTAAAATTGCTTCAACCCTAATATAGAGTTCATCTAATAAAAAAGGCTTTTTAATATAATCTTCAGCTCCAGCTTTAAATCCATTTTGTAAATCATTTATTCCATCTCTAGCAGTTAAAAATATAACAGGTGTTTTAACTCCAAACTCTCTTATACTCTTTAAAAGAGAAAATCCATCTAATGAAGGGACATTTACATCTAAAATTATTAAATCATATCTATTTTCATACAATTTTGATTCAGCTTCATATCCATCATATTCACTATCAACATCAAAACCTTTATCTTCAAAAAATTCTACTAATGTTTCATTTAATGATGGGTCATCTTCTAAAATAAAAATTTTTAATTTTGACATAATAACCCTTTTTTAAGAGTTATTATACCCTAAATATATTTAGATGCTAAAGATATTATATGTTCTGTTGGTAAAGCGCCAGAAACCCTCTCTACCTCTGCACCATTTTTAAATACAATCATAGTTGGTATTGATCTAATACCATACATAGCCGCACTCTGTTGAGCTATCTCTGTATTTAACTTGACAAATTGAACCTTTGGAGCAAGAGTTTTTGAAGCTTCAGCGAAATTTGGCGCCATCATTTGACAAGGACCACACCATGGAGCCCAAAAATCTACTATTACAGGAACTGTAGCATTATTAATTATATAGTTAAAATCACTATCATTTGCTTCTATAACTTTACCATCTAATAAAGATGCTCCACATCCTCCACAATTTGCCTTTTTATAGCTATCTTTTTTAGGTAATCTATTAATCTTTTTACAATTTGGACATATAAAATTTACCATCTCCATTACAACTACCCCTTATATTAAGTTGATAAGTAATTATAAATAATTGTTTAAAGATTAAATGCGACCTATGTAGCAATTATGTATTTATAAAGTAAAAAGGCTTATGCCGCCTTTTTATCCTTTTTCTTAGAATCTTTTTTGTTATCTTTATTTTTAGATTCACTTTTTTTAGATTTTGATTCTTTTTTATTATCTTTTTTACTGCTTTTAGTAGATTTATCTATTGATTTTGTAGATTTTTTTGTTGTTTTCTTTTTAGATGAAGCTGAACTCTTTTCTCCATTTAATACATCATTAATAATATTCTTAGCTATTACTTCACCAATACCTTTAACTTGAGCCAAATCTTCAACACTCTTTAATTTATGCTTTTTTCTATACTGAATAATAGCTTCTGCCTTCTTTTCACCTACACCTTTAATTTTCATTAAATCCTCTTTAGAAGCTGTTTGTGGATTTAATGCAAAAAGCATACCCATACCAAGTAATAAACTAACTAGTCCTTTTTTCATATGCAATCCTTTAATATATTTATGAGTAAAAATTATACACTATATAATGTTAAAAAATAGAAAAATATGTCAATTTTATGAATTTATATAAGAAATAGAAAGAAAAAGATATTTTAATCTCTTTGCTTTCTTAAAAAAGTTGGAGTATCATAGTAGCTCTCATTCTCACCACCCACTATTTTAATTACATTTGGGCGTCTTACAGGTTGCTCTTTTGTTGCAGTATTAGCCGCTTTTGGAGCTTTATTAGCTGTTTGAGATTCATCATTAGAAGAGTACTCCTCTTTATCAAAGCCTGTTGCAACAATTGTAATTTTAACCTCATCTTCAGCCATATTAATATCTGTAGTAGTACCAAAAATTACGCTTGCTTCTTCATCTGCATACTCTTCTATTGTATTCATTGCTTCAGAAATTTGAAGTAATGGATAGTCTGGATGAATATGGAAATGAACAAGTACACCCTGTGCACCTTTAATAGAGATATCTCCAAGAAGAGGTGAACTAATAGCTTCTGTTGCGGCATCATAAGCGGCATTTGCACCAGTTGCATGACCAACACCCATAAGTGCTAAACCTTTATGACTCATAACAGTTCTTACATCAGCAAAGTCTAAGTTAATATCACTTGGTGAGTGAGAAATAATAACATTAGATATACCACTTACAGCTTGAGCTAAAACATCATCAACTAATTTAAAACTCTCTTTAACACCTAAGTTTTTCTCTGCAATTGATAAAATTCTATCATTATGAATAACAATAATAGAGTCACTTACCTTTTTTAGCTCCTCTAATCCTTCAAGAGCAAGTTTAGTTCTTTTTCTTCCTTCAAATTTAAATGGTGTTGTCACAACAGAAACAGTTAAAGCACCAATATCTTTTGCCGCTTGAGCAACAACTGGCGCCGCACCCGTTCCTGTTCCACCTCCAAGACCAGCGGCAATAAATACTAAATCTGCTCCACTAATTGCTTCTTTAATATCTTCATATGCCTCTTGTGCCGCCTCTTTCCCCTTTTCTGGTACCATACCACATCCACGGCCGCGAGATACATTTTTACCAATTTGAATTTTATATGGCGCTAATGAACTATCAAGAGCTTGTGCATCTGTATTTGCACTAATTAAACTAATTCCTGATATCTTTTGACCAACCATATGGTTAATCATATTTCCACCGCCTCCTCCAACACCGATAGCTTTAATAATTGCTCCCTCAGCTGGTGCTACACTATTATCCATTACTTCAATTTCAAAATTATCCATATTATACTCCTTATTTAAAATAGTTGTTTTATCCAATTCTTTAATCTTGATATAAAATCACCTCTACTCTCTTCTACACCTGGTAAATCAGTAAATTCAATTGCATTTGAACGACTTTCATTACTTGTTTTTATTAAATCATTTTCAATCTGTTCATTAATAAAACCTGTATCCTCAAAGTCTTTCTTTAAACTATAATTTTCCTCCTTGTGGTGTAGTAATCGCTTTTTATTGTCAATCTCATACTGTGTATGCTGACCAGCCTTATATAAAATTAACCCAATAACAGTTGCATTTTCAGGCCCTTTTAGATTATCAAAAAGTCCTTTTAACTGTACAGGCACCCCAATTCTTACTGAATATCCAGGAAATATTGATTGTGCAAACTCTCTCATTCCTTTTAGTTGTGTCATACCACCAGTTAATACCAAACCAGCACCAATTGAATCTTTTAAGCCACTCTTTTCTAAAAACTTAGCTAATATTAGCAAAGTCTCCTCAACACGAGAAACAATAACATTTTGAACCACTTTTAATGGAATAGAGTTTTTATTCTCCTCATCTCCAATTATTGGAAGCTCTAAAACATCATCATTTATCTCAATTAAATCTCCATGATTTCTCTTTAAACTCTCAGCAATATTAAGAGGTGTATGTAAAGCAATAGAGATATCATTTGTTATATGATTAGAACCAACTGGAATAAAATTATTATATCTTAAAGAGTTATTTTTAAATATAGATAAACTACTTGTCTGTCCACCCATATCTATTACAGCAACACCTAAAACAGACTCATCTTTACTCATAGTTGAAAGTGCTGATGCATAACTATCTAAAACTATAGACTCTATCTCTAAACCAGCTGAAATAATTGCCTTTTTAAGATTACTTAAACTTGACTTTTGAGCAATAATTATATGAGTCTCAACTTCCATTCTTGATGCATTCATATTATAGGGGTCTTCAATATTTGTTTGGTCATCTACTTTAAAATTATATGGAAGTACATGTAATACATCATACTCTTTAGGAATATCAGCATTATAAAGTGCTGTCTCCATTACTCTATTAATCTCTTTTATAGTTATATCTTTTTGAGAGATATTAATAATACCTATAGAGTTAGTACTTTTTGTATATGCACTCGATATTGAAACTATAGCTGAAGATATATTATTACCAGCAATTCTTCTTGCATCATTTACAGCATGTCTAATAGATTTTGATGCTAAATCAATATTTGTAATTATTCCTTTTTTAACACCTTGAGATGGGGCAACACCATGACCTAATACTTTTATCTCTCCAATCTCATCAATATCAGCAATTACAGCTTTTATAGCCATTGAGCCAATATCAATAGCTAATATTGTATTACTCATTTAAAATCCTTTACAAATACTTCTGTAGTATATTTAGAAGATAAATCTTTTAATAAATTTGTTGTAAACTCACTACTCTTTATTAAAGCAATCTCACTATCTAAACCTTTTGAGTTATTATTATCAATAATTTTTTGATCTACTATCTTATATACTACAGCTCCTTGAGCAATATTCACACTATCTACTTTTTTATTACTATTAAATATACTCTTTATTACTATTAAACTATCTTGTGGTGTTAATTTAGGTAAAACTTGAACTTTTCCCATAGATATATAATCTTTTGGCTCAATATCAAAACCTTTACTATCCTTTAAAGCATTTTGAACTAATTTTTCTAACTCTTCTTTTTGTTTTTTAAGTTTATAATCTTTTTCTACCAAATCTTTTGCCTCTTCAAAACTCATAACTTTTGGTTTAACAATATCTACTAAATGTATAGTTACATATCTATCTTTTATAGCTTTTGGCTTTAAAAAATCACCACTTTTTCCACCTTTTATAGCATTCCAAATCTCAGAAGTAAATTTTTTATCATCCTCATCTAATGTTAGACTCTCTGATGCTTTTAATTTACCTTTTTTAAATCTACTTCTATCTATTTTTGCTCTTTTTTCTAACTTTTCTAATTTTAAATCATTAATAACTTTCTCTTTTGCATCATTTAGAGTTAAAACCTCACCATCTTTATTTGTATAATTAAAACTATTCTTTTTATAATACTCCTCTATATCGCTATCGCTAATATTTAAATCTTTTGCATCACTCCATAAAAGCTCTAATTTATATTTTGTTTTGGTTAAATAGTTAGCTTTATTTTTATCCCAAAAAGATTTTAATTCATTATTATCTACTTTTACATCTATATCTTTAATATCTATTAATTTATATTTAATCTTATCAGCAATATTTAAAGAAGCCTCTAATGCCTCTTTTTCAAATTTTAGAGGTTTAATATCTGTCAATTTTAAAACCTTTTTTACTGTTATTTCATCTCTTAAGATTCTTTCAAAATCTTTAGGTTTTAAACCTCTATTTTTTAAAAAGTTTTCATAATAATCTTTATTAAATACTCCACTTTTATCTTTAAATTGAGAGAAAGATACAATCTCTAATCCAACCTCTTTATCTGTTGTTATAATTCCATTCTCTTTAGCAAAATTAAGTAATAAAGCCTCATTTATTAAATTATTTAAAACAATCTTACTTAATCCAAGTTTTTGAGCCTCTTCTTTATCAAATTTGCCACCAAACTTTTGCGCATACTGAGCATATAAATTATTATATGTAAAGTAATATTTAGTTACTGGTATATTAATATCTCCAACTTTTGCTACCGAATTAGCTTTAGAACCAAAATTTACACTTCCCCATCCTACAAATCCAGCTCCAATAAAAGCAATTGTAGCAACCCATATTGTAATAACTAAATATTTATTATTTTTTTGCATCCAACCAATCATAGACAACCCTAAATCAATTAATTTGTTTCACTTGTTGCTATTTTAGCCTATTTAATATTAAAAATAGTATTTTATTTCAAACAATTACTAATAAGTTTACAATAAATTTTTCTTATAATTTAGATAAATAAAATTTTAGTTAGATTAAATGGTGTTAAATTGATATTAATTACTATAGCTTATTGTAAAATTAACTTGTCAGTTTTTTTACACAATAATTACTTTTTTACACACTATTTACTTTTTTCTAATTTATTAGTATAATTTGCAATAAATTTTAGGAAAGATAATGACAAATACTAATTTAGTAGATATAGATTTGCAATATATTTGGCATCCATGTACTCAAATGAAAGATCATGAGTCTTTACCTCTTATACCTATAAAATATGGGAAAGGTGTCTATCTTTATGACTTTGAAGGAAATAGATATATAGATGCTATTAGTAGCTGGTGGGTAAATCTATTTGGGCACTCAAATGAGTATATTAATAGTAAAATCAAAGAGCAATTAAATCAACTAGAACATGTAATTTTAGCAGGTTTTACACATAAACCTGCCATAGATTTGGCTCAAAAATTGGTAAATCTAACACCAAAAGGCTTAGATAAACTATTTTTTGCTGATAATGGTTCAAGCGCTGTAGAGATAGCTTTAAAAATGAGTTATCACTATTTTAAAAATAAAAATATATATAAAGATACATTTTTATCTTTGACAAACAGCTACCATGGAGAGACTCTTGGGGCATTAAGTGTAGGAGATGTAACCTTATATAAAGATACTTATAAACCACTACTAATTAAAAATATTCAAACTCCTGTACCAAAAGATAAAACCATTAACTCAGCTAATAAAGCTCTAAATATTTTAGAAGATATTTTAAAAAAAGAGCATAAAAAAATATCTGCTTTTATAATAGAGCCCCTAATACAAGGAGCTGGTTCAATGCATATGTACCATCCAGCTTATATAAAAGGTGCAAGAGAATTGACAAAAAAATATGATATACACCTAATAGCAGATGAAATAATGACAGGTTTTGGACGAACAGGAACAATGTTTGGTGTCCAACAAGCAAATATAACTCCAGATTTTATGACTCTCTCAAAAGGATTAACTGGAGGCTATTTACCACTATCTGTTGTATTAACAACTAATGAAATTTATAGCGCATTTTATTGCGACTATAAAGAGCATAAAGCTTTTTTACACTCCCATAGCTATACAGGAAATCCTTTAGCATGTAGTGCCGCACTTGCAACACTAGATATCTTTGAAAATGAAGATATTATCAATAGCAATAAGATTAAATCAGACTATATAGCCAAATCTTTAGAAAAATTAAAAAAACTTAATAGAGTCAAAAATATAAGACAAACAGGAATGATATCAGCTTTTGATATAGATGGAAATATAGAAGATAGAATAGGTTTACAAGTTTACAAATATGGTTTACAACAAGGTGTATTATTAAGACCTCTTGGTAATACAATATACTTTATGCCACCATATATAATTACAAACCAAGAGATAGATAAAATGATAAATACAGCATATGAAGCAGTAGAAAAATTAAATTAATACTGCTTATTTAATTTTAAATATAGTAGAAAAGAAACTATTTGACTCTTTTAATCTGTTTATATGTTTAGTAGCTCTTGATACTCCTAATTGAAATGCTTTTTCATATAATTTAATTGCAACTGATTTATCTTTAGGTACACCTATACCATATTCATAAAATTGAGCTAAATCACATACAGCCTCAGGATAGAAATTATTTGCTAAAGATTTCATTAAATCAAATGATTTTTTTAAATCTCTAACTATGATTTTTCCTGTAAATAGCTCTCTAGCTAAAATAAATTTAGCATATTGAGACTCTGTCGATGAAGCCAAAAGTAAAATTTGAGCCGCTTTTGCAATATCATTTTTCTCTAAATAGAAGTGATAGTCATCTAAAAGAACCTTTACATCTCTTTCAGTAAAGCTATTTTTTGCTATATGTTTTAAAAATTTAACAACCTCTTCTGTCCAACTTTCACTCTCTTTAACTGGGGGATATAAAATAAAAGCTTGTCTAAATTTTTGTTCAATATGCGGAATTGGAGCATAAATAGTTTCAGAATCAATTTTACTATTTATCTCTTTACTCTCTTTAGATGCACTCTTCTCTTCTTCTTTTAAATTATTAAATGAAACACTAGAGCTATCCTCATTTTGAACATTATCTTTGCTATCTGCAAATTTATCTTTTTTTACTTTGCCTAAAACACTTTTTGCAATTGTAGAACTTTTTAATCCCTTTTCTTCACTAGACTCATCTTTTGCATCTTTTCTTGCAAATTTCTCTCTTATCTTTTTATATTTTAAAAAGCTCTTTGCTTTTGAACTCTTTTTAGGTTTTGTATTTAAAACCTCTGCACTTATTTCATCTAATGGAGTATCTTTATTTGCTTCATCAATAGCACTATTTACCTCTTGTACCTCTTTTTCATCTAACTCTACTTTTTCGCTAACTTGAGCTTTTGACTTTATATTCTCTTTTGCTTCCTCTTCTATCTCTTTAATGAAACTATTTTTACTCTCACTCTCTTGTATAGAATCAATCTCTTGCTCATACTCTTGCTTTATAGGTTTTTCTATATTTTTAGCAAATGCCGCTAAATCATCATCTGTATAGATACTCCTTTTATAATCTTTAATTGTATCTTTTGCTAAAGGACTCATCTTAAGCATATCTTCAATATCTAACACTCTCTCTGTCTCTTCACCTGCTTCAAAAACACTATGTTCACTATTAGCACCTATCTCTGAAAGATAATTTTTTATTAAATATAGAGCTTGACGATAATTTTTACCAGCAAGAAGAGCAATAATCTCGTTTAATTTACTACTTCTAACCTTTTTAAGAGCTTCTATTTGCAAAGATATAACATCGTGGTCACCAATTGTAGTAGCTAATTTCACTATCTCCAATCTAGCTTGTATCTCTTTTGCTTCCATTTTTAACCGCCTTTTAGAGAGATTATTGACAATAAAGTGTCAAGTAAAAAAGTTTCTATTTTTTAGTATGATACCATAAATTAGTTATTTATAGACTTATTTAAAAAAAATATTATAAACTTTTTGTAAACTTGTAAACTAATAAAACAAAGCAAAACTATTTAATCTAAATTTAAACTTAATAAATTTAAATCAAACTATTAACTCTATTTTGTTATTATAACATCAAAAAAGAGACAATATTGAAAAGTATAGACATTGTGCCACATATTCCAGTACTATTAGATGAAGTAATTAGAGGCTTTAAAGATATAAAAAGCGGGGATTTTATAGATTGTACCTTAGGTTATGCTGGACACTCATATAATATGCTTCAAAACTACTCACATATAAATTTAATTGGAATAGATAGAGATATTGAAGCTTTAGAGTTTAGCAAAAAGAGACTAAAAGATTTTAAAAATAGAGTTACTCTACTAAAAGGCTCATTTTCAGAAAAACTAAATGAGATAAATTTTAATAATGTCAGCGGACTTTTAGCAGATTTTGGAGTCTCTTCTTTGCAGTTAGACAAAGAAGATAGAGGTTTTAATTTCAATAGCAACTCTTTAGATATGAGAATGGATCAAAATAGCTCTTTTAGTGCTAAAGATGTAGTAAATTTATATTCTCAAAGTGAATTAGAAAAAATATTCAAAGAGTATGGTGAAGCAAAAGAGTATAAGAAAGTTGCAAAAGCTATTATTGAATATAGAAAAAATACTCCTATAACTTCTAATAATGAGCTTACAGATATAATCTTAAATAGCATTAAAAAAAAGAGCAAAATACATCCTGCAACTCTCTATTTTCAAGCAATTAGAATAGAAGTTAATAAAGAGCTAGATGAGATTTCTAAACTTTTAGATATATTAGAGCTAAAAAAGCCAACTAATGCTATAATAGCGCTAATTACTTTCCACTCATTAGAAGATAGACTAGTAAAAAAAAGATTTAGAAAATGGTCTAAAAAGTGCATATGTCCACCTCAATCAATAAGATGTAGCTGTGGAAATAATAACAATTTAGGAGTAGAGCTTAACAAAAAGCCAATTATCGCAACAGATAAAGAGATAAAACAAAACCCTAGAAGCAGAAGTGCTAAACTTAGATTTTTTAAATTTAAATAGAGGTAAAAGATGAAGTTTCGAAATATTTTTTTATTAACTATAATAACTTCTTTATTGCTTTTTAAAGTATATATAGCAAACAAACTTTACTATACAAGCAGAAATATTCAAAAATTATCAATTCAAATTAATGCTCTAAAAGAGGAGAGAAATATCCTAAAACTAAAAATAGAAAAACTTAAATATAAAAATACAATTATAGACCCTCTATTTGAGTACAAACCAAAAATAAAAGAGCAAACACCTCAAGATACAATAGAGCAAATTAATAATCAAGATGATACATATAAGCCAGAACCTATTAAAGAGCAACCAAAACAAAAAAAAGATACAAAAGAGCTATTTGAACAGCTAAATATAGAAGATAGTGAACAAGAGGGGTTAATTTGATAAAAAAGTTTTTAGCCTTTAGTGTTGATAAAGCTATACTTAATCATATCCTATTTGTTTTAATGCTTATTATGGCTATATTTGCCTATAATGAGATACCTAAAGAGCTACTTCCATCAACTCAGCTAAATAAAATAGTAATAAATGGAGGCTATAGCGGAACAAGCGCTGATATATTAGATAAAATTGTTGTAAAAGAGATAGAAGATGATTTAAAAAATGTTGATAATATTGATGAAATTAATAGTGTTATTAGAAATAATCTATTCTCAATAACTGTAGATTTAAAAGAAGATGCAAATCCACAAATTGTATTAAACGACATAAAAGATGTAATTTCAAATATAAAAAGAGATTTGCCTTCAGATATGAACGAGCCAACTGCTAAGGTCTTAGTTCATAAGTTTCCTCTATTACTTATTGCAATCTCTGGAAATGTTACAAAAGATAAACTGCTAATTGCCGCAAAAGATTTAAAAAATAGATTAAGCTCTATAAAAGATATAGCAGATATAGCAATTAGAGGAGATGCAGACTATGAGATAAAAATAAAACTTAACAATAAAAAAATAGAAGCTCTAAATTTAAATAGACAAGCTATATTTAGTGCTATATCAAACTTAAGCTCAATCTTTCCAGCTGGTACAATAAAAAATAGAGGTCAAGAGATTTTTATATCATCAAATAATGGGCAAAAAGATATTAAAGAGTTAAGAAATAGTATTATATCTATATTAGATAAAAAGGTTAGATTAAAAGATATAGCAGATATTAGTTTTGGTCTTAGTCAATCAAAAGAGATATCAACTTTTAATGGAAAAGAGAATATCTCATTAAATGTTACAAAATTAAAGAGAGGAAATGCTATAGAGCTAAGCAAAAAGATAAAATCTATACTAAAAGATTACTCCAAAAAATATAAAGATATAACCTTTGAAGTATATACTGATACCTCTCTTTGGATTAGAAATAGAATAAATCTTGTTACATCAAATATATTTTTTGGGCTTATATTGGTATTTATTTCAATCTTCTTAAGTGTAAACTGGAAAATTTCAACAGTTGTAGCACTTGGAATTCCAACAAGCTTTTTTATTGGTTTAATTACTGCAAATGAACTAGGTTATAGTATGAATATGCTATCAATGCTTGGTGCTTTGCTTGCTCTTGGAATGTTGGTAGATGAAGCTATTGTAGTAGCAGAAAATATATATAGACACCTAGAGATGGGAAAATCCCCAAGAGAGGCGGCAATTGATGGCGCAAGTGAAATGTTCCCAGCAGTCCTTACAGCAACTGCAACAACAATTTTTGCATTTTTACCTTTACTTATTATGAGTGGTAAAATGGGGATTTTTATTAAAATCTTACCTATTATGATATCTATTTTACTACTTAGTTCGCTATTTGAGGCATTCTACTTCTTACCACTACACGCAAAAGAGCTATTTACTATTGGCAAAATAGAAAAAGAGCACAAAGAGCACAATTTCTGGATAAAAATAAAAGAGAAATATAGCAATTTCTTATATAAACTTTTAAAAATAAAAGGTATAGCAATAACAATTTTAGTTATTTTTATATTAGTATCTACTTTTGGAATATTAAAAGTTAGTAAATTTGAACTATTCCCTAAATTTGATGCTGAGCAGATATATTTAAGTGGAAAAGTTGATGTAAATAATAAATTAGAAGATACAAAAAAGATTATGCAACCTTTAGAAAAAGAGCTTTTAAAAAATTTAGATAAAGACTCTATTAGTTCAATTACTTCAATTGTTGGTATTAAATTTAGTCCTGATAATAGTTTTGAAAGTGGAGAACACCTTTTTCATATATTCATAAATCTAAACGAAAGAGCGCCTCAAAACTTTTTTGATAAATATATAAATCCACTCTTTTCACTTGAATATGATAATAGCAATATGCTAAGAGATAAAAGTGCTTTTAAAATCTTAGATGAATCAAAAAAGTTAATTGCAAAATTTAAAAATTTAAAAGATAAAAATGGTAAAAAGATATTTCAAGAGCTCTCTATATATGTTCCACAAACTGGTGTAGTAGGTAACGATATTGAGATAGGTGTAATAAAAGAGCCAAATATTAATATAGATTTTGCAATAAATAAAATTAAAAGCGAACTATCTAAAATAGAAGGGGTAGATTCTATTGCTACAAATAAAAAGATGGGACCAAAAGAGTTAAAATTACAAATTAACAAATATGGCCAATCCCTTGGATTTAATGAAAAATATCTAATTAACTCTCTAAGAGGCCTCTTTTTAGAAGCAGAATATGGCAAAATGTTAGGAGATTTAGGAATTATTAGAATAAGATTACAAGCAAAAAATAAAGATAAAAACTTTGATATAAAAAATGTAAAACTATATACTCCTGATGGTAAACATAAAGTTCCTCTAAAAGATATAGCAAACTTTATATACATTCAAAGTCCATTAGTACTTTATAAAGATAATGCAAAAAGAGTTTGGAGTATAACCGCCCAAACAATAAAAGGTAAAACTACTGCTTCTGAGGTTATGCAAAAACTTGAACCAACTCTTAAAGAGCTCAAATCAAAAGGGTATAAATTTATTATAAAAGGGGAGCAAGAAGAGAATAATAAATTAAAAAGAGAGATGTCTCAAGCCGCTATAATGGCAATATTTTTAATTTTTATATCTTTAGTTTTAATGTTTAACTCTTTAATACTTCCGTTAATAACAGTAAGTGTAATTCCATTATCTATTTTAGGTGCACTTATTGGTACAAAACTTTTAGGATTAAACCTATCTATGCCAGGAGTTATGGGTATAGTAGGATTAGCTGGAGTTGTTGTAAATGATGCTATTATTATGTTAGAGTTTATTAAAGACTCAAAATCTTTAAAAGAGATAGCAAAAAAAGCATCTAGCAGAATTAGACCAATTATGCTAACTTCAATTACTACAGTTCTTGGTTTATCAACACTTATTTTCTTTGCTAGCGGGCAGGCTCTAATAATTCAACCAATGGCTGTTAGTTTAGGTTTTGGTGTTGCTTGGGCAACAATATTAAATCTAATATATATTCCACTTTTATATGCACTAATTTATAGGATTAAAGATGAAAAGATTATATAATGCCCTAAACCTAAAAAAGTTACAAACTCTAAAAGAGTTAGGTATAAATTTTGTTGAGCCTATTGCAGAGTTTAAAGAGCCTGAAATTGAGCTTCCAAATGATATTTATAAACTTGAAGCTATTGTAAAAGAGTGCTATTTATGTGAACTTAGCAAAACTAGAAAAAATGTTGTTTTTGGAGAAGGAGATATAAATACAAAATTAATGTTTGTAGGTGAAGGACCAGGAGCAACAGAAGACAACACTGGTCGCCCTTTTGTAGGAAGAGCAGGAGAGCTTTTAACAAAAATGATAGAAAATGTTTTAAATATACCAAGAAGCAGTGTATATATTGCAAACATTGTTAAATGCCGTCCACCAAACAATAGAGTTCCAACTGCAAAAGAGGCTTTAACTTGTAAACCTTATCTTCAAAAACAGATAGAAATCATAAAACCAAAATTAATTGTAACTTTAGGCTCAACAGCCTATAACTACCTAACAAACGATACAACTGCTATCTCAAAAGTAAGAGGTAATCTATTTGATATGAAAGATTATTGGGTATTACCAACATTCCACCCTAGCTATCTATTAAGAAATCCTAGTGCTAAAAAAGAGGCCTATTTAGATATGTTAAAGATTAAAGAGTTTTTGCAAAAGGATAAATAGTGGATATTTTTAAAAAAGCAAAAGAGGCTATAGATAGCGCAAAATATTTAATTATTACAGCAGGTGCTGGTATGGGTGTAGATAGTGGTTTACCTGATTTTAGAGGAACAGAAGGCTTTTGGAGAGCATATCCATATGCAAAAAAATTAGGTTTAAGATTTGAAGAGCTAGCTAACCCAATATGGTTTCAAAAAGACCCTCATTTAGCATGGGCATTTTATGGACACAGATTAAATTTATATAGAAATACTTCTCCTCATATCGGATTTAATATACTTTTAGATATTGCAAAAAGTAAAGATGACTACTTTGTAATAACTTCCAATGTAGATGGACAATTTCAAAAAGCTGGTTTTAGCGAAGATAAAATAGATGAGATTCATGGTTCAATCAACTATTTGCAATGTACTAATAGTTGCAAAAACTTAGTATGGAGCGCTAAAGATATAAAAATAAATATAGATTTAGAGAACTTTAAAGCTCTTAATCCATTACCAAAATGCAAAGAGTGCAACAATATTGCAAGACCAAATATTTTGATGTTTAATGATTTTGAATTTATTGGAACAAGAGAAGAGAAACAAAGAAAAAATCTTCAAAATTTCTTAAGAAAACTTAAAAATTCTAAAGTTGCCATTATAGAAATAGGAGCTGGCAAAACTGTACCATCTATAAGATATGCTAGCCAAGATTTAGCAAACTCATTTAATTCAACTCTTATTCGTATAAATCCAAGAGATTATGATGCCCCGCCTAATGCTATATCAATCCCTTACAAAGCTAAAGAGGCTATCATAAAAATTATAAACTCTTAAAACATAAAATATTACACAACTACTTTTTTAGTGTATAATAGTCTTATTTACACTAAAGGAGAAGCTATGCTAGAGTACTTTAAATTAGAACAAAGAGGTTCAAATATAAAAACTGAACTTATGGCTGGATTTACTACATTTCTTACAATGATGTATATAGTTCCTGTAAATGGTTTTATTTTAAGTGATGCTTCTTTACCAATGGGAGCTGTAATAACTGCAACCGCACTAATTACAATTTTTGCTACAATATTTAATGGACTTTGGAGTAATACTCCTATTGCAATGAGTGTTGGAATGGGACTAAATGCATATTTTACATATGGTTTAGTTTTAGGTATGAAAATACCCTGGCAAACTGCTTTAGGAGTTGTATTTATTTCTGGTATTATCTTTTTGATTCTATCTTTTACAAAATTTAGAGTATGGGTAATGCACTCTATTCCATTAGATTTAAGAAGAGCTATTAGTGCAGGTATTGGAGCATTTATTGCATTTATTGGATTAAAAGAGATGCATATTATTGTAGCTAATAAAGCAACCATAGTATCTTTAGGAGACTTTAGTAATCCTCATGTAATACTTGGAGTTTTTGGAATTTTTTTAGCACTAATCTTATATGCTTATAAAATTAGAGGAGCTTTTATTATTGCAGTAATTATAAGCTCTATAATTGGATGGAGTTTTATAAACGATTTAAAACCTCCAACACAATTTTTTAGTATGCCGCAATCTATTGCTCCAATTGCTCTTAAATTAGATATAACAAGTGCTCTAACACTATCTTTGATTCCTGTAATTGTCACTTTTTTAATAACAGATATGTTTGATACTTTAGGAACATTAACAGCTGTTGGAGCTAGAGCAAATCTTTTTCAAAATGAAGATAGTGATAAATCTTTAGAAAAAACTTTAGAAGCTGATGCAGTAGCAACAGTTGCAGGCTCTTTATTAGGTGTCTCAACCACAACTTCATTTATTGAATCTGCAAGTGGAGTAGAAAGTGGCGGTAAAACTGGATTAAGTGCAATATTTACAGGTATATTTTTTATAGGTACTCTATTTTTATTACCTCTATTTAAAGCAATTCCAGAAAGTGCAATACTTCCAATTTTAGTAGCTGTTGGTGTTTTAATGTTTACAGAATTAGGAAAAATTAATTTTAAAAATATGGATATTGCCACTGCCTCTGCTTCATTTTTTGCTGTTCTTTTAATGCCATTAACATTTTCTATAACAAATGGCTTAGCCGCATCTTTTATTGCATACACAGTTATAAAATTAGCAAAAAAAGAATTTAAAGATTTAAACTTAGGAGTAGTTTTAATCGCTATAATTTCTTTAATAGTATTTATAATTCACAATTAAAGAGATTTTATGGAAAAATATTACTACAGTTATAATGAATTTTTAAAAGATACTAAAGAACTAACTTTAAAAGCAAAAGAGTTTAAACCAGATACCCTTTTAGCAATTGCAAGAGGTGGCTTAACTCTTGCTCATTTTATAGCTAATGGATTAAATATTAGACGATTATATACACTAAATTCTATTCACTACATAGATGATAAAAAGTTAGACACTTTAGAAATTTTTAATATTCCAAATTTAGATGATGCAAAAAGAGTATTAATAATTGATGATATTATAGATAGCGGTGAGACACTTGAAGCTATTTTAGATAAATTAAAAAGACTCTATCCAAATATAGAATTTAAAATAGCTACAATCTTTTATAAACCAAGTGCTAAAATTAAAGCTCATTATACGGTAAAAAAAGCAACTCTTTGGATAGACTTTTTTTGGGAAGTTGATTCTTTATAAATCTACCCTATGCATATATAACTTCATTATTTAATATCTTATGCATTATATACCCAAAAAATTCTTCACTTTTCATCTTGGATAAATTAATCTATTTTCAGCTTGACTATAAAAGATTATTTTATACTTTTTGTATAATCAAATCTTAACGGTTTATGATATTTAATAATAACTTTAGTAATTTTGCAATAAGCCCATTTTATTATACTATTTATTAATATTTAAAGGAAAAGTTCTATTTAATCCTTTTAACTCTTTTTCACCTATGCTCTCTTTTAAAATAAATAGTGTTTTATTATTATCTTTTAGCTCTAATTTAAAAGGTATCTCTTTTGAGCTAGTTATAATATTTCCTTTAATCTTATAAATATTACTCTTTTTTTCATAATTGTCTAAAACAAATCTACTATCTCTACTTAAATTTAAATCTTTTGTAAATCTTTTTATATCATCTATACTTATATTTTGAGCCAATGTAGGCTCTAATGATTCTTGAATAGCAAAATAGTCTTCTCTTCTAATATCTGTAACTATACTATTTACCTTTTTTGTTATTAGCTCTTTTTCTTTGGAGTTGTAATTAATTAATTTATATGCTACAACACCTATACCAATAGCAATTAAGATTTTATAACCTAATTTCATATAATCAGCCTTATCTATTTACTATTTGTAAATATACCACAACTATTATATTTGGTATAATAATTGTTGCTAAATAGAATGGTATAGATAAAAGTTTACTATTTAAAAGATAAAAAAAACCAAATACAAATAATAGATAAGCAAAAACTCTTAATAGATTAAAAGCCATTGCACTATCTTTTAAAAAAGGAATAAATCCTCTTTTATTTTTTTTAAGAAGCTTTTTTTCTCTTTTTATAAGCTCTTTTGGAGATAAATCTTCATCTATCTCTTCATCTTCATCATATAAATTATAAGGGTCTTCGAGCTTTGAGATTGTATCTTTTAAATCAAACTCATCTTTTGAGCTTACTAATAACCTTTTTTCTACCATGCTTTTATAGCTCTTAAAAGAGGCTAAAAGAATTAAAGATGAGCTAATATATGCAGTAACAAAAGAGCTAAAAGCCTCTTTTGAAGCATAAAGATATAGTAGTGGAGATATTATTAAAAATAGTGATATTAATAGTAAAACTAATCTAATTAAAATCACTAAAAATCATCCTCATCATCACTTGCATCATATCTTCTTCTTGAATACTTAGGGTCTTTAGCAAGCTCATCAAGCTCTCTTTTTTGCTTTTTATAAACTTTATATACATTTAAAATTGCCGCACCTACTCCCCAAAATACACCAAGCCAAAAAAGCCATCTATAGCCAAATAGCTTTTGCATTCCAATACCTAGCCCAACTCCTATTAAGATTGCTACAACAATAGATATACCAAGGCTTAATCCATCAGCGGCCTCTACAACTTTTCTTAACTTTGGTTGCTCTTTTGCCATATTAATCTCTAAGCTCTCTCATAACTTCATATGCTGAAATTATAGTCTCTTCAATCATCTCATCTGTAATTGCTGTACTTATAAAACCTGTCTCATATGCGCTACATGCTAAATATATACCTCTTTTAAGCATTCCTTGATGAAATTTTGCAAAAGCCTCTGTATCACTATTTTGTGCATCATCAAAATTTTTAACACAACTTCCATTAAAGAAAAAGCCAAACATAGAACCTCTAACCTCAGTTACAAATGGAATCTCCTCAGCATCAGCCGCCGCTTGAAAACCTTGCATTAATCTTTTTGCTCTATTTGCTAAATCTATATAAATTGCTGGGTTTGATTTAAGTTTATAAATACTTGCTAAACCTGCCGCCATAGCTACAGGATTTCCACTTAATGTTCCAGCTTGATATATAGGACCCTCAGGAGAGAGTTTTGCCATTATATCATCTCTTCCACCAAATGCACCTACAGGCATTCCTCCCCCTATTACTTTACCAAATGTTACCATATCTGGTTTAACTTTAGTAATTCCTTGTGCACCAGTCAAAGATGCTCTAAATCCACTCATCACCTCATCAAAAATAAGTAGCGCATCATGCTTATTACAAAGCTCTCTTAAACCTTCTAAAAACTCTTCATCTGCTGGAACCAATCCCATATTCCCTGCAATTGGCTCTAATATTATACATGCAATATCATCACTATCTTCAAAACACTTTTTAACACTATCTAAATCATTATATGTAGCAATTAGAGTATGCTTTGTTAAATCTGCTGGAACTCCAGGACTACTAGGTGTACCAAAAGTTACTGCTCCACTTCCAGCACTTACTAATAAAGAGTCACTATGACCATGATAACATCCTGCAAATTTTATTATATCATTCTTCCCTGTATATCCTCTTGCAACTCTTAACGCGCTCATTACCGCTTCGGTTCCAGAGTTTACAAATCTAACCTTATCAACACTATCAAAAAGTGTTACTATCTCTTTTGCGAGCTTTGTCTCAAGAGTAGTAGGAGCACCAAAACTCAACCCTCTCTTAGCTGTATCTATTACAGCCTCTTCTATATCTTTATCGCAATGTCCAAAAATTAATGGACCCCAACTTTGAACATAATCTATATATCTATTTCCATCAATATCATATAAATATGCACCCTCTCCTTTCTCTATAAACAAAGGAGTTCCTCCAACACTTTTAAATGCACGAACCGGAGAATCAACTCCGCCAGGAATTACCTCTAAAGCCTCTTTATATGCTTTTATGCTATTTTCATACATCTTCTATCCTTATTAAAAATTATTAAATTATACAAAAATACTCCTCTATTTTCCTATTTATTTCAATTGGTTTAGTAATAACATTACTTTGATTACTACCAAATGCTACTTTTATAAACTCTATATCTGCTCTCTTTGAAGCAAGTTCATCTCTTTGGCTATCCCCAATAAAAATTGCATCTTTATTAGTTAGTTTAAAATTATTAAGCAACTTGTTAAGCATTTTTGGAGATGGTTTACCCTCTTTAACATCATCAAAACAGACTATATCATCAAATAAATCTAAAATATTTAAATGAGAAAGAGCCTCTAAAGTTGATACTCTATAAGCATTTGTAGCAATTGCTAATTTAATATCTTTTTGTTTAATATCTTTTAGCATCTCTTCTACACCATCATAAAGCTCAAGCTCTAAATTATGATACTTGCTATAATAGTTTCTAAACCACTCTTCACAAAGTGGCTCAATCTTATCCATATTATAAAAATATTTTGCTAAGTTGCAATTAGGATTATTAATCTGATATATAATAGTATCTTTATCAAGAGGCGCTAAATTAAGCTTACCTCTAACATAATTAATGCTATTTGCTAAGAGTGTAGAACTATCAGTAAGTGTTCCATCCATATCAAATATTGCTAACATCTATTTTCTCTTTTTATCTAATGCTTTTATATAAATAGATAATCCAATCAGTAGTGCTGTAATACCTAAAATTAGATAAACTGCATATAAAAGTTTACTAGAATCAGTTAAAGCAAATTTAAATACAAGCATTAATGCTTCAATTGCTAAGGCAATAATAATAGAGCCTAAAAAACGCACCATAGTCTTATGAATATCATCACCAGCAGGCTTATGGTGCTCTCCTAAAACCTCCTCTTCAAACATAGCTTTTACTAAATCAAAAATAGCAAGAGAGAGCGTTAAAAGAATAGTCGATTCAAATACATTTTTTATATCTATCTCATAAAAATTAATACCTAGTTCAAAAAAGCTATAAACACCTTTTATAAATAGAAGCAAAGCTACAAAAAATAGTGCTAAAGTAAATAAAGCATATATATATTTAATAAATTTTCCACTAATAGAATCAATAGATGCAATATTAATCATACCTAAAAGCTTATCTAAAGCAATATCTATACAAACTATATAAATTAATTCATCTTTATCATTAAAAATTGGATAAGCAACAGTAACAATTAATTTGTTGCTTTTAATTGATGGATATGGATCTGTTAAAACACACCTTTTTTCTTTAATTAACCTATAATAATATGCCCTTTTAGACCTGCTCTCTCCCATTCCTTTTCTTGCATATCTTGCATCAAGGCTTATTGTATTAATTACTTGCCTTCCCTCAGCATCTAAAATATACATAGCATCAATATTTTTAATTGTTGAGTTAATACTCTTTAAAGAGACTTTTAAATCTTTAAGAGTAATTCCTGGTACTCTATTTGGCAATGAACGCCCAAGCATATAACAAAAATATGCTCTTGCTTTATTTCGATAAAGGGCAAATTCATCTATCTCTTTAATATTCACTACTTAACTCTCCTATAACATCTCCATAAGAGACTTTTTGATTTAAATTTACATTCCACGTAATTGAATCTTTTTGACTTAAAATCACAATAGTTGAACCCATCTCAAACCAACCAAAAAGCTCTCCTTTTTTTAAAGTTATTGGCTCTTTATAGATATATCTCGCCTTTGATAATTTTGCATTTGTTTTTATTCTATCTTCAAAAGTTACAACCATTTTACCCACATTTAATGCACCAACTAAAATAATAAAATGTTTATGATTAAATCTATCTTCCACCTCTAAAACAACTCTTTCATTCTCTAAATATAGATTCTTTTTACTCTTTAAAAGGGGCATATTAACAGGATAAAGCTTTCCAGGAATATATGTAGCACTTAGCACTTTCACATCAAATGGCATATGATATCTATGATAATCTTTTGGTGATAGATAAAAATTTATATAACTTCCCCCCTCTAAAAAGTTTGAATTATCAAGAGCATCTATTAAAATATTTGTATTATAACTCATCCCTTTAATCTGATAAGCTGTTTTATCTTCTATCTTTCCAAAATCAACTATTTTTGCAGAACAAGGCGATATAACAGATGTAATAGATGCATCAATTACAGGAGATTTTTTAAGTGCTCTTATAAAAAGCTCTTTTAAACTTTTATAACTATTTGCAGGCTCAAAATTACTCATATCAAGCCCCATTAATTTAACATAGCTATTATTAATAAATCTTTGAATACTCTTTGGAAACTCTTTGTTGGCAAATTTTCCAAAAGCATTTGATATAATCGAAGTTAAATGCTGTTTCATTAATCTCCTTTTTCTAAACTTTTATAATGTTTTAGAGCATCTTGCATTAAACTTATATGATAATTTTCTTGATAATTAATAAAATCAAAAAATCTTGATAGCTCCTCACTATCTTTCCCAACAGCATTTGATAACTCCAAACATTGCTCTTTTGCTAAAAGCTCTTCTTCTATTCCATCTTCTAAAAACTTAACAACATCTTCTACTTGATATAAAGATTTATGTATAACTCTAGGAACTCCCAAAATTCCCATCTGAGCCATCATTTCACCAAAACTTTTTAAATGGAAAAAGCTCTCATCTACCAAAATTTGAAAAATTTTATTTAAATAATCATCATTGCTATGAGCCTTTAAATAGTTATAAATCATAATTAATTCATACTCTTTATAGCTCTCTTCAAATAAAAATAGAGTAAAAGCATCAGTTGCCTCTTTTGAAAGCTTAATATCTTTATATACCCTCTTTGCATTAAACGCACTAACCTCTCTATCTTCAAGCTTTCCAACAGCATATTTAATATAATCATAATCTTTTTGAATTCTAAATTTTAAATCTTCATTATCTAATGTAGATAACAGTAGCTCAATAGTATTTATTCTCGCAATTATATTATTATAAATTACTTTTGTATTATCTACTTTTATTGGTATTGAATCTCTATTATAATCATACTCAATACTATTTTCTATTAAAGTTCTCTCAATCCAAGTAAAGTGCCTAAAGATAATGTCACTAAAATCATTTAAAACTCTTTTAGATTCTGCATCTTTACTCATAAATGATGCCATTAAAGTAACCAACCAAAGCTCATGTATTTTTACCAATACCTCTTTCATTTTACCTCATCTCCTTTATACTCCATATCAGGCGAGCAACTTTGTTCAATCTTATAAATTAAAGTTTTATTCTCACCACTATCTTTACTCATTATATATCCATCCATAGCCGCTTTAAGAGCAACTGCCACCATCTCAGAACATGCCGCTTGTTCAGGTGGAACATTCTCTAACATTCCTAAAGTTACTGCTATTAAATCTTTTGCAGTCGAAAATGTTATCTCTTTAGCTTCAGATGTAATTATAGAACCAGCAACAACAGTAGTCATACAGGCAATTGCTTCAAATTTAATATCTTTTATAAAAAAATCACCATCTTTTTTATCTACATTTATATAGATAATTACCTTTTCTCCATTTTCAGGATTCTCTCCAATCCCAATACTATCAGCATCTTCAATTCTTCCATAGTTATTGGGATTTGCCATATGTTCAATTAGCTCATTGTCCACAGTTATCATCTTACCACCTCTATATTAAAATTATAATTATACATAAATCTTACAAAAGATACTACTCTAAAATAAAAAAAAATAGTAATTTTGTAACCAATTATACTCTTTTACCTAATTTTGAGATATAATTACCTAACTAATTTACTTAGAGGATAGATAATGAATACTCAAAAAGTAATTGCTGGTTTTTTTATTATATTAGCAATGACTCTTAACTTTGGCTTCTTTTATGGAGATATAGATAACTTTTCTCACCATAGCCCTTATGAACTTTTTGCAACAATTATTGTAAACTTAATTGCAACAATTTTAAAACTTGGAGATAAAACTCAACTTGGCTCAGTCTTATTAGCAACAAGCTTAGTTGCAGATATCCAACTTCTATCTGCCGCTATTGTTTGGGGATTGTCAGCTTATGTGGCAACCAACGGAATAGCAGATAGTGCTCAAATAATTGTATCTTTATCTGGCGGAGCATTAATGGCAAATATTGTCTCTGTAATACTATTTATGGGTGATACTTTAAAATCTAAGCGCTAAGATGGAGCATAGTAATAATATTTTATGGATAATAATCCGCAGAATGCGGACACCTTTGCTTGTAATAATAATTACCTTTTCTATAACTATACTTGGACTTGTATTAATACCAGGAGTTGATAGCAATGGTAAGCCATATACTATGAACTTTTTTGATGCTATATATTTTGTTAGCTTTATGGCATCAACAATTGGCTTTGGCGAAATACCATATGAATTTACATATGCTCAAAGAATGTGGGTGCTATTTTCTATATATATCAATGTAATTGGATGGTTTTATGCAATAGGTACATTAGTTGCACTAATACAGGATAAAAACTTAATTGCAGAGCTTAAAATCTCAAAATTCTCAAAAAAGGTAAACTCCCTTAAAGAGCCCTTTGTAATAATATTAGGCTATAACCACACAACAAAAGATTTAATAAAAAGATTAAGTCAAGATGGTAAAAGAATTGTAGTTATAGATAAAAATCAAGAAAAAATTGACGAATTAGAGTTAGAGAACTTTGTACCAGAAGTATATGCAATCCAAGGCGATATTACAAAACCAAATATTTTAAAATTGGCTGGTATTAAAAAGAAATATTGTAAAGCATTAATTACCCTATTTGAAAACGATTTTAAAAATACAAAAATTGCTCTTTTAGCAAAACTTTTAAATAAAAATATAAATATTATTGTAAAATCAACCACAAAAGAGCAGACCCAACACCTAAAAAATTTAGGAATTAAAAAAATTATAGATCCATTCCATTTAGTTGCAAATAGATTTGGCTTAGCTTTAACATCACCAAATTTATGGCTTTTAGAGATGATGATTTTTGAACACGAACTATATATCAGAAACTACGAAGCACTGCCACATGGTAAATATATAGTTTGTGGGTATGGAAGAATGGGAAAAGCTTTAAAAGAAGCGCTAATAAAAGCAAAAGTTGAATGTACTTTTATAGATTTAAAATCAGCTTCACATAAAGCAAAAAAACAAAGTACAATATTTGGGGATGCCGAAGATTATGCTACTCTTTTAGAAGCAGGAATCAAAGATGCAAAAGCAATAGTTGCCGCAACAAAAGATGACTTAATAAACTTAACAATTTTACTAACTGCAAAAAAGATAAATCCAGATATCTATACAATTGGACGAGAAAATATAATTGATGATATTACTATCTTTCAATCTGCAAAGATAGATAGAATCTACATATTAGAAGAAGTAATCTCAGAACATGTTCACAGACTCGTATCTATGCCTCTAGCTTATCAGTTTTTAGAACAAATCTATAAGCAAACAGATGAATGGGGTAAAGAAGTTGCCAATGAGCTAAAAGCAAAAACTAATTATAACCCTGAACTTTTTGAAGTAAGAATTGTAAAACAGGAAGCTTATGTTTTAACAGAATATCTTAAAAATGGAAATAGTATAAATTTAGGAATGCTTGCTAGATCTTTAGAAGATAGAACTAAAAGAGCTAAAATAATGTTTTTAATGGTAAAAAACAGAAAAGAGGAGATTACTTTACTTCCAGATGATAATTACGATGTAAAGGTTAGTGACAGATTGCTAATTGCCGCAACAAAAGAGGCAAAAGATGACTTTTTAACAGTAATTAATAACTATAATGAATTTTATTATATCACTACAGGCAAAGAGTATAAATTTGGAATCTATAAAAAGCTTTTAAGGGAGTAAAATGAGCAAAAATACTTTAATAATAGGAGCTGGCGGAGTTGGTAATGTTGTTGCTTTTAAGTGTGCTATGAATCAAAAAAGTTTTGGCAATATTACACTAGCTAGTAGAACTTTAAGCAAATGCGAAGAGATTGCTAAAAATATAGAGCAAAAAGTTGGGGTTAAAATAAATACTGCAAAAGTAGATGCCAATAATGTTGATGAACTTGTAGAGTTAATTAAAAAAACAGAAGCTAATATTGTTATTAATGTTGCACTTCCTTATCAAGATTTAACAATTATGGATGCATGTACTAAATGTAAAGTAGATTACTTAGATACAGCAAATTATGAGCATCCAGATTTAGCAAAATTTGAATATAAAGAGCAATGGGCAAGAGATAAAAACTTTAAAGATGCAAATATTATGGGGTTATTAGGTAGTGGCTTTGACCCGGGTGTTACAAATGTATTTTGTGCTTATGCTCAAAAGCACTATTTTGACGAAATTGAAACAATAGATATTTTAGATTGCAACGCAGGAGACCATGGCTACCCTTTTGCAACCAATTTTAACCCAGAAATAAACCTAAGAGAAGTTAGCGCAAACGGCAGATATTGGGAAAATGGAAAATGGATAGAGACAAAACCTATGCAAATAAAACAAGTTTGGAACTATCCAGAAATTGGACCAAAAGATAGCTATCTGCTTTACCATGAAGAGATGGAAAGTTTAGTAAAACATATAAAAGGGCTTAAAAGAATTAGATTTTTTATGACATTTGGGCAAAGCTATTTAACACATATGAAATGTTTAGAAAATGTAGGAATGTTAGGTATTGAACCAGTAGAGCATAATGGGCAAAAAATAATACCAATAGAGTTTTTAAAAACTCTTCTACCAGACCCAGCAAGTTTAGGCGCAAGAACAAAAGGAAAAACAAATATTGGTGTTGTAGTAACTGGAATTAAAGATGGTAAGAAAAAAACAATATATATATACCAAGTAAGCGACCACGAAAAGTGTTACCAAGAAGTACTAAGCCAAGCAGTAAGCTATACTACCGGAGTTCCTGCAATGATTGGCGCAAAACTAATGATAGAGAAAAAGTGGTGGAGAGCAGGAGTTTATAATATGGAACAATTCGACCCAGACCCATTTATGGATGAGCTTAATGCTCAAGGCTTACCTTGGAAAGTATTAGAGCTTGATAGCCCAGATGCACTAAGAGTAGATAAATGAAAAGAGTAATTACAATCTTAATAAAGTATGGACCAATGCTTTTAATGCTTTATAAAAAGTTTAAAAGAAAGTAGATAATTAGGGCGAAGGCAGAAGGTTGAAGGGCGAAGAGTTATTAGTTATTAGTATATTAGAAAAACTTAGCTATTTATTTTAGCTTAACTAATAACTATACACAAATATACCAATATATCAAGCAAATCTTACCTACCCCATATCTAAGGGGCTAAAAACTTTGCCTTTATTAAGCTCGGCAACAACATGTGTATATACCATAGTAGTCTCTACCGACTTATGCCCCAAAAGCTCTTGAATAGAGCGCAAATCAATACCAGCTTGCAAAAGATG
>CAZCOI010000073.1:0-1704 GCA_964500335.1 uncultured Nitratifractor sp. | reverse complement strand
AACAGCTCTTCTAATTTGAGACTATGGTAGCCTATTTCTTTGTAATTTGGATTATCTTTAAAATAGATACCGATATCAATATCGCTTAAATTCGTAAAATCATTTTTTGCGTAAGAGCCGAATATTAAAACGAATAAATAGTCGGAATTTTTAAAATACTCTTTTATTTTTTTGATAATTTCCATACGATATATTATAGCATAAACTTTTTAGTTTATGCTATTTTTTTGGCCGTAAATATTATCTTCTTTGCTTGGTGTAGCCCACCAAATAATTAAAACTATCGCACCGATAATTGGAATTAAACCAATTAATTGCCACCAGCCGCTTTTGCTAATGTCGTGTAATCTTCTAGTTGCTAAAGCTATACTAGGTATAAGTACAATAAGTGAATATATTGTTGCTAAATAGGTAGTATTAAATAGGCTTAACTCTATAATATTTAAAATAAAAGATATTATAAAGTTTACTAAAACGAAATACCAAAATTCAGCTCTTGTTGCACGCCCATTAAAATTTGTATAATTTTTAAGAGCTTTAATATAATAATCTAAAATTTCATTCATTGTAACTCCTTATATAAAATTTACTAATCATAACAAAAAAAAGAGGCAAAAAAAAGAGGTTTAAGCTTAAAAATAACTTAAATTAAGTGTTGTTTAAGGTTAAGAGGGTAAACTTTCGCCACTACTTTGTAAAAGAAGTAAAATTTTAAAGGAAATTAGATGAAATTTACAAAATCTATAAAACCTAACGAGGTTAAACGCAATTGGATTTTAATAGACGCTGAAGGTAAGACTTTTGGTCGTATTTTAACAGAAGCGGCAACTTATCTTAGAGGTAAACATAAGCCATATTTTACACCAAATGTAGATTGTGGAGATTATGTTGTAATTATAAATGCTAAAAAGGCAGTTTTCTCTGGAAACAAGCTAGAGGATAAAGAGTATTTTAGACATAGCGGTTACTTTGGAAGCACAAAAAGCAACAAGCTTAGCGATATGCTAGAAAATCATACTGAGAAGCTTTATAAGTTAGCAGTTAGAGGAATGTTGCCTAAAACTAAACTAGGTCGTCAAATGTTAAAAAAACTAAAAGTTTATGAAGGTAGCGAACATCCTCATACAGCACAAATAGGTAAAGGAAACTAATAATGGCAAAAGTTTATGCAACAGGTAAAAGAAAAAGCGCTATAGCTAAGGTTTGGTTAGAGTCTGGAAAAGGTGAGATGAAAATTAACGGTCTTACTTTAGATGAGTGGTTAGGTGGAAGAGAGACTTTAAAAATGAGAGTTAGACTTCCATTAAATGCTACTAAGCAGTTAGAGTCTGTAAATATTGTAGCTACAACTCTTGGTGGTGGAATTTCAGCACAAGCTGATGCGCTAAAGCATGGTATTACTAAAGCTTTGGTTGCTTATGAGCCATCTTTTAGAGCAATATTAAAGCCAATGGGACTACTTACAAGAGATGCAAGAGTAGTTGAGAGAAAAAAATACGGAAAGAAAAAAGCAAGAAGATCTCCTCAGTTCTCAAAAAGATAATTTCTACTTTTTCAAAAGGCTTTTGCCTTTTGATTTTTTACTTCAAAATAGATATATCCAAATATTAATATTGTTATAAAAAGTTTAGTGTCACAACTTTGTCACACTTTATAGGTATAATTGTCCAAATTTATTTTGGAGGTTATATTGTATGAAAAGAG
>CAZCOI010000072.1:0-2048 GCA_964500335.1 uncultured Nitratifractor sp. | reverse complement strand
ATATTTATTTTGTTAATTAATCTTTTAACTCTGCTTTTTATTCTAAGTGCATCAATCTGTTTATCTTTAAGCTCTACAATCTTTTGGGTATAACTAAGCTCTTCACCAGCTTTTGCTAACTCAAAACTAACTTTAGTCAGTTCGCTTGAATACTCTTCTACACGCTTTTCTAAATCACTATTTTGTTTTTTTAGCTCTTTAATATGTCTATTTATTGGCAAATTAACTTTTATATAGTTGTGTCTATATTTATAAAAGCTATCTTTCATTACATACTCATCAATAAAATGCCTCTCCATCTTATGGAAAAGCTCTAAATTATTAATATCTTCTAATAGTAAATCTTTTAAATTCTCATATTGAATAGCGACTCTATAAAATATAAAATCTATTGGAACATTTAACTTAAAGCTCCACTCATAATCTATTAAATAGATATCTTCACTGCTAAAAATTAAATTTGAAAATATATAATCTAAATTAGATATCCCATCAAAACAAATAGTATTATCCAAACAGCTATAATCATACTCTCCAAAAAGCTCTAAAAACTCTTGATTAACCATGCTAGAGCTATTAAAATATGTTGTTTTAAAGCTATTTTTTATTAAATTTTTATACTCATTAATTAATTTTTTTAGCTCATCTTTTGAGGCTTTTTTTAATCTTTTTTCAAATGATTCACCGCTAATATACTCAAACTCAACTCTTTTAGAATTAACCATATATGTTGGAACAATCTTTAATTTAGGGTTAATTATGCTATTTTGCAAAAGCTCATATGAGCTATACATATTTTGTATATGAGGTAGAGCTTTATTGCTTATTGCCTCTTTTGCAACACCTTTTTTACCGTTATTTTCATAAATTGTAGTTCTTAAACCAAATCTCTCATTTCTTTCACTATTATTTTTAATATATATTACTTTCACTCTACTCTCCACATATAACTAAAAAAGAGTTTGCAAAAAATTCAAACTGATTATTCTCTATTATCCCTTTAAAGGCACTACTCTCATCAAATAGAGTATATCTATCATAATCAAAGTTTGGTGCTGGTTGCAAAAAAGTATCTGATGATGGCAAATAACTACTTGAGTATATCTCAAGAGGCATCTTATAATCTGGATGAGGATAGTAAAACTCTTGATTTGGGTATCCACTACTAACAAGCAACTCTTCTAACTCTTTTTTACCAAAAGTTCTAACACTATTTGTATTTTTATATCCTTCTATTGAATCAAAAAACTCTGCTGTGTGGTCTTCTCTTGCTCCTGCAAAATATTTTAGCCCATATCTATTTTCAATTGCTATAATAAGTTTGCCATCATCTTTTAGATAACTCTTAATCTGCTTTAAAAAATCTTTATATGGGTTAGCAGTTTTAGTAAAACTACCAGCATACTCTAATACACCATTTAAAATTATATAATCAAATTTATCTTCAAAGTTAATATCGTTTAAATTTGCAACAATAATCTCTAAATTATCTCTATCTTTATGGCGCTCGTAGTTTATAGTTGCTCTTCTTTTAGATAATTCAACTGCTGTAACTTTATCTAATCTATCGCAAAGTGCTCCTGTAATTGCACCGCACCCTGCCCCAATCTCCAAACAGCTAGAGCCCTCTTTAAATGGATACCAATTAATTATATTTTCTCTTATTGGTGAGAGATGATATAAAATTGGCCATCTTGTATCATTTTGGAGTATCTTTTCAAAACTATTATTATTTTTTACTATCTCTAAAAGCTCATCTTCTATATCGCCATCGCTATAAAAGTCTTTTCCTGTATAAAAATCTAAATTAAACTTTGCACCCATTAATCATCCACATACTGTTTATATTTTTTAGTTATTATATCATAAATCTTTTGTTACTAAATTTGGCTTTAGATTTATTAAACTAAAACTAAATTATATCATTAAAGGATTAAAATGAAAATATCGTTAATTCAGATGAGTTATCGAGGCTCAAAAGAGCAGATGGTTAAAGATACAGTAAGTAAAATCGAGGCTTTAGCAAAAGATGGAAGTAAGCTTATTAT
>CAZCOI010000071.1:0-2241 GCA_964500335.1 uncultured Nitratifractor sp. | reverse complement strand
GGATTTAGAGTAGATGAAGGGCTTTATCTTAAAGATAACAAAAGCAAAAAATGAAGATATAATTGTAAGAGTGCTTAGCAAAGATAGCATAAATAGCTACTACAGATTTTATGGTGCAAGACACTCTGTGCTTCAGATGGGCTATTTGATAGATTTTGAGATAGAAGAGGACAACAAAGGCTTTATGCCACGCCTTAGAAACATTACCCACATAGGCTTTCCTTGGATCTACAACAGAGAAAAGCTTATGCTATGGCATAGATTTATTGCAATATTTGAGCCTCACTTAAGAGATGTTACAGCAATTGAGCCATTTTTTTATGAGACTCTTTTAGATTGTGCAAAAAAGTGGCACAAACAGTCGCCAAAACGGTTAGCGCTTGAGGGATATATAAAAATTTTAGAGCATGAGGGTAGATTATACAACCCATATAGATGCGTAATATGCAATAAAAATATTGAAAATAGTGTAGCTATAAAAAAGTCATTTCTGCCAGCTCATCCAGAGTGTATCAACGCAAAATCTTACAATTTAGCAGAAATTGCCAATCTTATTAAAACAAAATCATCAATAAATTTAAGTGATGATAGCGTTGAAGCTCTATTACCAATAATACTTAAAGGGTTTTAAGAATATAATTTTATATCCATTGCAAAAGGAAATATGTGTTTAAGATATACGATTCGGTCAAAAAAGAGAAAGTTGAGTTTAGCCCAATAAAGAGTGGTGAAGTATCTATATATGTTTGTGGTCCAACTGTTTATGATGATGCTCATTTAGGACATGCAAGAAGCGCATTAAGCTTTGATTTGCTCAAAAGAACGCTAATGAGTCTTGGATATAGAGTAACTTTAGCAAAAAACTTTACAGATATCGATGATAAAATCATAAATAAGATGAAAGAGAGCAACTTGACTCTAGCTGAAATTACCAACAAGTATATACAAAGATATCTTGATGATATGGATCAACTAGGGGTGCTAAGAGCAGACATTGAGCCAAAAGCAACTCAAAATATCGAGGCTATGGAGCGCTTTATCAATAAGCTTTTAGAAAAAGATATAGCTTACAAGCTAGAAAATGGCGATATATACTTTGATGTAAGCAAAGATAATCAATATGGCTCAATATCAAATATGGTTACAGACCAGAGCCAAAACATAAGCAGAATTGAGAGCGTAGAGGGCAAAAGAGGAGAAAAAGATTTTGTATTATGGAAAGCATGCAATGATGAACAGTTTTGCTTTGATGTAAGCTTTGGCACAGGGCGTCCAGGGTGGCATATTGAGTGCTCTGCTATGATAGAGAATATATTTGGCGTAAATGGCAACTACTGCATAGATATCCACTGTGGCGGTGCTGATTTGCTATTTCCTCACCATGAAAACGAAGCTACACAAACTAGATGCGCACTAAATGCAGAGATAGCTAAATATTGGATGCATAATGGTTTTGTGCAAATTGATGGCGAGAAGATGAGCAAATCTTTGGGAAATAGCTTCTTTTTAAAAGATGCCCTAAAGATATATGATGGCGAACTTATTAGATTTTACCTAATTGGTGTGCACTATAGAAACGATTTCAACTTTAACGAAGAGGATCTAAAAAGTGCTAAAAAGCGCTTAGATAAACTATATAGACTAAAAAAACGCCTATATGGTATAAACAAAAGCAATCCAAACAAAGAGTTTAAAGATGCTTTACTAGCTGCTATGAGCGATGATTTAAACAGCTCAAAAGCCTTTGCAATAGTTGATGAGATGATAAACAGCGCAAACGACAGCTTAGATAAAGAGCCAAAAAACAAAGCTCTAAAGCAAGAGATAGTAGCCAATTTAGACTATATTAACTCTTTGCTTGGTATTGGAACAAAAGATGCAATCGAGTGGTTTCAGCAAGGAGTTAGCCAAGAGGAAAAAGAGCAGATTCAAGAGCTTATAGAGCAAAGAGCTCAAGCTAAAAAAGAGAAGAATTTTGAGCTAGCAGATAAAATTAGAGAAGAGCTAGCATCTAAATCTATAGCAATTATGGATACACCAAATGGAACAAAATGGGAGAAGATTTAATGGCAATTTTTAACTACGAAACAGCAAAAAAGATATTTTTCAAACTAGAGCCTGAAACTGCTCACAAAATAGCTGGTTATGGGCTAAAAGCAATGGGCAACTGCCCTTTAATATTTAAAAATATGACTAAAAGAAACTTTATCTGTGACCCTATCTTAAAGCAAGAGATTTTTG
>CAZCOI010000070.1:0-24897 GCA_964500335.1 uncultured Nitratifractor sp. | reverse complement strand
TTATGATGTTCAAAAAGGAGTTGGTAAGAACTTATATTTAGAAAATTTTCCGGTAATTTCGGTTGAGACACCAATTTATCATTATATAAATAGTAAAGATTTAAAATATTTTAAGAAAAATCAAGAAGTTAAAATTAAAATAGATACCTTAAGAAGAGCAAAATTATCAATATCTCATAGTGCAATTCATTTTGTTTTAATGGTTATTGAAAAAAGATTACCTGGATATGAAAATAGAATTTATGGTGCAAAAATAAAAGAAGATGGCGCAAGGTTAGATTTTAAAACCACTTTAAAATTTGATGCTAATTTTATAAGAAGTTTAGAAGATGAGGTAAATTTAATTATTTCTAAAAATTTGCCAATTAAAAATTATACCCATAAAAAACATCAAGAGGCTTGGTATTGGGAGTGTAATGGTTATATATGTCCGTGTGGAGGCACTCATATTGATAATTCTAAATATATAAAAAAAGTTTTTTTAAAGCGAAAAAATTTGGGTAAAAATGGACAAAGAGTTAGCTTAACATATGAAGCAAATGACTTTTTTCAAGATAGATTTTATAGTGAAGCTAAGAGTCTTAAAGACTCTTAATTAAAATATTTCAGCTATCATAAATGCAAGTTCAAGAGCTTGGCTTGCATTTAATCTTGGGTCGCATTGAGTGTGATATCTGCTTGAGAGATCATCTACAGTAATTGGGCAAGAGGTACTTCCTGTGCATTCTGTAACATTTTCTCCTGTCATCTCTAAGTGAATTCCAGCGGCAATTGTTCCATGCTCTTTATGAATATTAAAGAATGATTTTACTTCAGATAAAATGTTATCAAAATCTCTTGTTTTAAAACCATTTGGACTCTTTTCTACATTTCCGTGCATTGGGTCTATTGTCCATACAACATTTTTTCTAGCATCTCTTACTGCTTTTAGTAAAGGAGGGAATAGCTCATCTATTTTAGATGCTCCCATTCTAACAATTAAATTTAGTTTGCCCTCTTCATTTTTAGGATTAAGAGCATCTATTAAGTTTACTAATTCATCAGGTTTCATAGATGGTCCAACTTTACAGCCAATAGGGTTTTGGATACCTCTAAAATATTCTATATGAGCGCCATCTAAATCTCTTGTTCTATCTCCAATCCAAAGCATATGAGCAGAAGTATTATAGTAATCATTTGTAATACTATCAATTCTTGTTAATGCCTCTTCATAATTTAAAAGTAAAGCTTCATGTGATGTATAAAGAGTTGTTTGTCTTAATTGAGGTGTATTTTTTGTTGTCAAGCCAGCCGCTTTTAAAAAATTCATAGCTTTATCGATTTGGCAACTAATAGTCTCATATTTTTGGCCAATTGGGTGATTTTTAATAAAATCTAAATTCCATCTATGAACTTCATTTAAATCTGCTAAGCCTCCACGAGAGAATGCACGAAGCAGATTCATAGTTGCGGCTGATTGATAGTAAGCTCTAATCATTCTATTTGGGTCTGGCTCTCTTGCTTCTTTGCTAAATTCAATATCATTAATTATATCGCCTCTATAGCTTGGAAGTTTTATACCATCTTTTTCTTCATAATCACTACTTCTTGGTTTTGCGAATTGTCCTGCAACACGACCAATTTTTACTATTGGTTTACCGCTAGAGTATGCAATTACTACAGACATTTGCAAAATTAGCTTAAATAGGTTTTTAATAGTATCAGCATTAAAAGCTGTAAAGCTCTCTGCACAATCTCCACCTTGAATAATAAATGCCTCTCCTCTTCCTGCAAGAGTTAGTTTTTCTTTTAAATCTCTTGCTTCGCCTGCAAAAATTAGAGGAGGAAATGTGCTAAGCTCTTTTTCTATTTTTTTTAGTAACTCTTTATCTTTATATTCTGGTTGTTGTTTTATTGGGAAATTTCTCCAACTATCTGGACTCCAACTCATAATCATACCCCTATTAAAAAATTGCAAGATTATACCAAAAAGTTATTTAATAACCCTACCTAAAGCTATATTTAACTAAAATTTGCAAAAAATCTTTTATTGGATAATTAAATGATTAGAATTTTTTTTAAAAAACTTGGTAAAAATAGCTCAAAATTTAATGATTTTTTAAAAAAGTATAATTTGCCAAAAGAGTACTTTGCAACTACAAGAAAAGCAATTAGTAGAGGGTTGTTAGTTGGGTTATTTTGGGGTTTTATCCCTATGCCAATGCAGATGGCAGGAGTAATATTGACTACTCCTTTATTTAAATTTAATGTTCCTTTAGCTTTAGCTACTGTTTGGCTCTCTAATCCAATTACTTATCCACCTCTTTGGTATTTAGAGTATTTAACAGGCAATTTAATTTTAGGTAGAGATGGAATTGATAATATAGAGCTAACAATGCAATGGTTTCAAGAGCATTGGGATGATATTGTAGTACCATTATATGTTGGAACGGCATTTTACTCAATAGTAGTTTCATATCTAATTTATCTGCTTGTAAATTGGCTTTGGAAACATTCTGTTCATAAAGAAAGAAGAGAAAAAAGAGATAAATTTTAACTTTTTTGTCTCTTTTTTAAATAGATATAGATAGAAGTAATTAAAGTAACACCAATTAGTGCATATATTGTAGCATTTTTTAGATACTCTTTTACTAAAGTCTCATTCTCTCCTATAAAGTAGCCAATTAAGGCTAAAATAACTACCCAAATACCTGCGCCTAAAGTCGTATATAAAGAGAATTTTAATAGATTCATTTTTGCTAACCCAGCAGGAAGTGAGATATATTGTCTAATTCCTGGAATTAGACGGCCTGTAAATGTAGATATCTCTCCATGTTCTTTAAAAAAGTTCTCTAATTTATCTAAAGCCTCTTTACTTAAAAAGAAATATTTACCATATTTTAATAAAAATACTCTGCCAAATTTTATAGCTAAAAGGTAGTTAAATATTGCACCAAAAAGAGAACCTGCAACTCCAAATATAATAGCAAGAGTTAAGTTCATATCGCCTTTGCTTGCTAAATATCCTGCTGGAACCATTACAACTTCTGAAGGAAAAGGGAAAAAAGAGCTCTCTAAAAACATCATTATAAAAATACCTGTATAGCCTAATGAGCCAACTGTTTGAACTATCCAATTTACAACTTCGTGTAGCATACTACTCCATTTTTAATTGTAATTATATTTAAAAAATGTAAAATACGCCATTAAATTTATAAAAGAGATAAGATGTTTAGAGTAGATGACCCAAAAAATAATTTAAAAAATGTATTACATGCATTCTTTTTAGGCTTAGCAATTACTGTTATTGAGCCTTCTACTATTTTGCCATTAATGGTACATCATTTTGTAGATAGCTCAATTGTAGTTGGTATTTTTGCTTCTCTTTTAAGAGGTGGAGCAATTGTAATTCAACTATATGCGGCATTTCACTCTCAAAGTTATAAAAGAGTAATTCCATATTTAAGAAAAGTATTTTTCTTTAGATTCTTAAGCTGGTTTTCTATAGGAGTCTCTATCTATTTAGTTGGAGACTCTCATCCATATTTAACTATTACTCTTATTGGAATAGGGCTATTTTTCTTCTCTTTTACTGCTGGTTTTGGAGCAATATATTTTAAAGAGCTTCAAGCAAAGCTTTTTAGTAAAGTATATCGTGGTAAAACTATGGCAAATAGAAATATTGCAAGTTCAATAGCTTCTATAATTAGCGGTGGTGTTACAGGTTATGTTTTATCAAATTATGAGGCACCTTTAAATTATGCATATTTATTTATGGTTAGTTCTCTTTTAATGGCAATTGGTTTTATTGCATTTGGTACTATTAATGAGCCAGTAAAAGAGAATATATCAACTAAAGAGAAGAGTTTTAAAGAGTTTTTAAAAAATGCAACAAAAACTCTAAAGAGTGATAAAAGATTACAAAAACAGATATTTGCGGTATTTTTAAGTTTTGCTTATCTTTTTGCAATGCCATTTGTAATACTTAATGCAAATAAGAGTATTGAGCTAACAGGATGGATGCTTGGAGGGTTTATAACTATTCAGATGATTGGCTCTATAATAGGAAGTACCTTTTTATGGAGAAAGATTAGCAATTATGAAAAGATGCTAACAATTGCTTTTTTAATAGCTACATTGGCTTTTTGTTTAGCTTTGTTTGCAGATAGTGTATATAGTTATATGATTATATTTTTACTATTTGGTATAGCAGTTGATGGATTTAATATATCTGGAATGAATTTAATTATTGAGATTGCTCCAGAAGATAAGAGACCAATTTATGTTGCTTTGCAAACTAATTTAAGTTCTATTGGACTATTTTTCCCAATTTTAGGGGGTGTTATTTTAAGTTTAGTTGGAAGCTATAATTTAATTTATATAATTACAATTACTCTTTTACTTCTTGGAGCATATGTAAGTTTTAAATTAAAAGATTAAATAGTAGTTGGTTTTAAACTTTTTTGGGTATAATTTTTGCTCAAATTTAATTTTAAGGATAATTGATGTTAGAAGGTATTGTTAGAGAGAGTATCGGTAAAAGCAATGCTAAGAAGCTTCGCCGAGATGGTTATCTAATAGCGAACATCTATGCTAATGGTGTAGAGAATGTTCACTGTGCATTTAAACATGGAGAGTTTGTAAGAACTGTAAGAAATAAAGATAGTTTAGCTTTTCCTGTAAAAGTTGATGGCAAAGAGTATAATGTAGTTGTACAAGAGTATCAGCTTCATCCAGTTAATGGTATGATTTTGCATGTTGATTTAAGAGTTGCACTAGCAGATACTGTAAGTGATTATTTAGTTCCAGTAGAGACTACAGGTACTCCTAAAGGGCTTAAAAATAAAGGTGTTTTAGTAATTACAAAAAGAAGATTAAGAGTTAGAGGAAAAATAGAGGATATTCCTAATAAAATTGTTTTAGATGTAACTAATTTAGATAGAGATGATTCTATTTTAGTTAGAGATATTGAAGCTCCAGCTAACTGTAAACTTATGGATAAACCACATGTTTCTATTTGTGGTGTAATTAAGGCAAGATAATTTAATGAAACTTATAGTCGGATTGGGCAATCCCGGCCCGACATATAGTAATAATCGCCATAATATTGGTTTTATGGTTGTAGATAAACTTATTAATAATTTAACTGCTAATAATATTTCTAAAAAATCTTTTGAGGGTGAGCTTTATAAATATAAAGATATATTACTTTTAAAGCCTACTACATTTATGAATTTATCTGGTAAAAGCGTGCAAAGTGTAGCAAATTTTTACAAGATTAATTTAGATGATATTTTAGTTGTTCATGATGAGATAGATATACCTTTTGGGGCTATAAGGTTAAAAAAAGGTGGTGGAAGCGGTGGACATAATGGATTAAAATCTATTGACTCTTTGGTTGGAAAAGAGTATAATCGCTTAAGACTTGGCGTTGGTAAACCAGAACATAAGAGTATGGTTGCAAGTTATGTTTTAAGTGATTTTTCTAATAAAGAGCAAGAGGTTTTAGACAAGTTTGTAAATTTAGGTGCATTAATTGCAAAAGAGTGGATAAATATGCCATTAGATGAACTAAAGAGTATTTATTCAAAAAAAGATAGTAGTTATTTATATGAGTAGAGCATTTTTTTATATATTCAAACACTATATTAAAAACTTTTTAATAGTTTTATTTGGTATGGTATTTGTTGTAACATTAATTGATTTTTTGCAACATATTGGTTCTATTAGCGGAGCAAATAGAGCCTTTTTATATTTTTATTATACTTTTAATAATATGCTAACGCTACTTTATCCAATTGCTATGGTATTTGCAACAATTATGACTTTATCTTCATTTCTTTATAAAAACTATTTGCTTGTTTTATCAGCTTTTGGCTATTCAAGATATTTTATTATTGGACCTTTTATAATAGCTTCTATTTTAATATATTTTATAGTAGTAGGACTTAATTTTACTAAATTTGCTTACTCTGGAGATAAAGCTGAATCTATTTTAAATAACAGCAATAGTGTTTATAATGTAGATGATATATTTTTTAAGTATAACAATAGCTTTGTATCAGCAAAAGAGATGGATGTAGTACATAAAGAGTTAAAAGATGTAAATTTATATTATGTTGATGATAAAAAAGTTAAATATATTATGGAGTTTAAAAAAGCAAAGTTTGATAATGGTGAATGGGTTGCAAAAGATATTGTAAAAAAGATATTTAGATATGATGGCGATATACCAAAAGGTTATGATATTCAAAAGATAGATAAAACAAATATCTTAAAAGGGTACTATCCAAAGGTTGTTAGGCTTTTGTATGAGGGTAAAAGAATGAGTATTTTAGATGGATTTAAAGCTCAAAATCTTCTAAAAAGCCAAAATATTGATAATACTAAGATTGTAAGTGCTCTATTAGAAAAGATTATTATGCCTCTGTTTGCTCCACTTTTGATAGTAATAATAATCCTTTTTACTCCTATACATAAAAGATATATGAGTAGAGCTAAATATTTTATGTTTACATTAGGAATTACATTAATAGTTTGGAGTCTATTATATAGTTTAAATATGATGAGTGTTAATGGAATGATTCCTGTTTATATGGGGCAACCATTAATAGTATTTATACTATTTATATTAACTTTTTACCTTGTTCTTAGGAAAAGAAATTCTATATAGTAATAAAATTAATTAATTTTTAGAGTTTCCTTAAATCTTTTTGGGTAAAATCCATAAAAAATCTATCTTTTAAGGTTTTAATATGTCAATTGATTTTAAAAAAGCGGCAAATGAGTTTGGAACACCATTGTATATTTATGATTTTGAATTTATGAGAAACGAGTATAAAAGATTAAAAAGTGCATTTGAAGGTAGTAAATCTTTAGTTACTTATGCAGTTAAAGCAAATTCAAATTTAAGTGTAATTGCAAACTTTGCAAAAGAGGGCAGTGGGGCTGACTGTGTAAGCATTGGTGAGGTTAAAAGAGCTTTAATGGCTGGTATTAAGCCTTATAAGATAATCTTTTCTGGTGTTGGTAAAAGTTACGAAGAGATTAAAGAGGCTTTAGAGTTAAAAATTTTAATGATAAATGTAGAGAGTGAAGCAGAGCTTCATTTAGTAGAAGATGTTGCAAAAGAGCTTAATATAGAAGCAAGAATCTCTATTAGGGTTAATCCTAATGTAGATCCAAAAACACATCCATATATCTCTACAGGTTTGCATGAGAATAAGTTTGGTGTTGATATTGATATGGCAAAAAGAATGTATATATATGCTAAAAATTCTAACAGCTTAGACCCTATTGGGATACATTTTCATATTGGTTCACAATTAACAAATCTTGAACCAATTGCAGAGGCGGCAGAGATTATTGCAAATTTGGTTAAATCTCTTAAAGCAATAGATATTGATATTAAGTTTTTTGATGTTGGTGGAGGAATTGGCATTAGATATAGTGATGAGGTATTAATTGATCCAAAAGATTATGCTAATGCTATAAAAAAGGCGATAAAAGGGTTGGATGTAACTATAGTTTGTGAACCTGGTAGATTTTTAAGTGCAAATGGTGGATATTTAGTAACAAAAGTTCTTTATGAAAAGAGAAATAGTCATAAAAGATTTACAATAGTAGATGCGGCAATGAATGATTTATTAAGGCCATCTTTATATAATGCATATCATAGAATAGATTTAGTTGAGCCAAAAGATGGCAAAGAGAGTGAAACAGATATTGTTGGACCTATTTGTGAGAGTGGAGATTTTTTAGGAAAAGATGTAATGATGCCAAAATTGGAGAGTGGCGATTTATTAGTAGTTAATAGTGCAGGAGCGTATGGCTTTACAATGGCTAGTAACTATAATACAAGAGGTAGAGCTTGTGAAGTAGCATATGATAATGGTAATTTTAGAATAATTAGAAGAAGAGAGAAGTTTGAGGATTTAGTTGAGTTAGAGAAGTTATATTTGCAAGGATAGTAGTATGGATTTGGATGAAATTAGAGCAAAATTGGATGAGATTGATAATAAATTACTTGAGCTTTATAATAAAAGGTTAGAGTATGTTATAAAAGTTGGAGAGTTAAAACATAAAACAAATGCACCAATTTATCGCCCAGAGAGGGAAAAAGAGATTTTAGATAGATTAAAAAAACTTAATAAGCAGATGGGAGGAAAACTAAGTGATAGTGCTATAGAGGCTCTTTTTTTGGAGCTTATTTCTGTATCAAGAAATTATGAGTCTCCAGATATTATTGCTTATCTTGGTCCAGAAGCTAGTTTTACTCATCAAGCCGCAGAGATGAAATTTGGAGCAATAGGAAACTATTTACCAATAACAACAATAAAAGGTGTTTTTAGAGAAGTTGCTAATAAAAAGGCTAAATTTGGTGTGGTTCCAATAGAAAATAGCTCAAATGGCATGGTTGGAGATACAATAAGCTCACTAAATGAGTTTGATTTAAAAATTGTTGCTGAGATTGTTTTAAATGTTCATCATGTATTTGCTTCAACACAAGAGAGTTTAAAAGATATTAAAAGAATTTATTCTAAAGATATTGCATTTGGTCAATGTAGTAATTTTTTAGATGATTTTGGTCTTGTAAATGTAGAGCAAATTCCAGTAGAATCTACAGCAAAAGCGGCTTTGCTTGCTAAAGAAGATAAAAATTCAGCCGCAATTTGTTCAGAGGTGGCAGCAAAATTATATAATTTACCAGTCCTTTTTAGAAATATAGAAAATGATAATAATAACAAAACAAGATTTTTTGTAATAAGCGATTTTGAAAATAGACCTAGCGGAAGTGATAAAACAACAATTATAGCAAAACTTCCTAACCGTCCTGGAGCTTTAGTAGATTTTTTATTAGACTTTAAAGCTCATAATATCGATTTAACAAAAATTAAGTCACATATAGTTGGAGGTATTTCGATATTCTTTTTAGAGTTTAATGGACATAAGAGTGATAAAGATATAGAAGATATTTTTAATAAACATAAAGATTCAATTAAGTTTTTAGGATCTTATGTAAAAGAGGCTGATGATGTTTAATGAGTATTTAGAAGATATTAAAGTTTATGAGGCTGGAAAACCAATAGAGTTAGTTGTTAGAGAGTATGGAATTAAACCACAAGATGTAGTAAAATTAGCTTCTAATGAAAACCCTTTAGGATGTTCGCCAAAGGTTAGTAAAGCAATTGCAAATAGTGCTAATAAGGCATATTTATATCCTGATGATAGTATGTTTGAATTAAAAGAGGCTTTGGCTAATAGATTTAGTGTTGATAGCAAAAATATAATAATAGGTGCTGGAAGTGACCAGGTAATAGAGTTTGTATCTCATATTAAATTAAATAGCAATTCTAAAATTTTAACTAGCAAAATTACATTTGCTATGTATGAGATTTATGCTAAGCAGTTTGGAGCAAAAGTTATAAAAACTAATAGTTATAAACATATAGTTAGTGAATTTATAGAAAATATTAAAGAGCATAATCCAGATATTGTATATATTTGTACTCCAAATAATCCAACAGGAGATGCAACTACAAAAGAGGATGTTTTAAAAATTATTAATGCAACACCAAAAGAGTCTTTAGTTGTTGTAGATTGTGCATATATGGAGTATATTGAAGATAATAGATATAAGCTAACTCCAAATGATTTTTTAGATTTTCCAAATGTGATATATCTTGGAACATTTTCTAAAGCATATGGTTTAGGTGGAATGAGAGTTGGATATGGGATTGCTAATGAGAGTTTAATAAATATATTATATAAAGTAAGACCGCCATTTAATATTACTACTCTATCTTTATTAGCGGCAATTGAGGCTAGTAAAGATGAAGATTTTGTAAAAAAGAGTATAGAGTTAAATAAAGAGCAGATGCAAAGATATATTAAATTTGCTAAAGAGCATAATATTGAATATATAAAAAGTTATACAAATTTTATAACTTATAAGTTTGATACTAATTACAACTCTACACAAATTGCTAATAATTTGATGAAAAAAGGTATAATAGTACGGGATTTAGCAAGTTACGGTTTAAATGCAATTAGAATAACTATTGGCTTAAGTGAGCAAAATAGTAAACTTTTTGAGTTTTTAAAAAAGGAACTTTAGTGCCAAAGGCAGTTTTACTTAAACAACCTCCAAAGTTTGATTTTGGAGATAATAAAAGTTTAGTAGATGGAGTTGATATAGCTAAAATTAAAGAGGCTATAAGAAAGTTAAATTTAGAGTATAGAAGAGTTGATGAGGTTGATATTTATAATATAATAAGTTATTTAGAATTCTCTAAAAAGGAGAATATGTGAATATAAAAAACTATTCAATAGATGAACTTAATAGTTTATCTAGCAAAATAAGAGAAAAGATTTTAAAGACGGTTAGCAAAAATGGAGGGCATTTAAGTTCGACTTTGGGTGCGGTTGATTTAATAGTTGCTATGCATTATGTTTTTGATGTTCAAAAAGACCCATTTATATTTGATGTGAGTCATCAAGCATATGCTCATAAACTTTTAACCAATAGATGGGAAAATTTTGATACACTTCGTCAATTTGGCGGAATCTGTGGATATACATCTCCAGATGAGAGTGAGTTTGATTACTATAAAGCTGGACATAGTTCTACTTCTATCTCTTTGGCTGTTGGTGCGGCAAAGGCTATTAAATTAAAAGGAGAAGATAGAATACCAGTTGCATTAATTGGAGATGGCTCAATGAGTGCTGGTATGGTATATGAGGCTTTAAATGAGCTTGGAGATAGAAAGTATCCAGTAGTCATTATTTTAAATGATAATGAGATGTCAATAGCAAAACCTATTGGTGCTGTTAGCAGATATCTATCAAAAAGTATGGCTAGTCCATTTTTTCAAAAAATGAAAAGTAAAGTTGAATCGATTTTAGAACATATGCCAGAGGGTGCTTCATATATGGCTAAAAAGTTTGAAGAGTCTTTAAGGTTAATAACTCCTGGTATCTTATTTGAAGAGCTTGGAATTGATTATATTGGACCAATCGATGGACATAACCTAGAGGGATTAATAGAGACATTTAAAATAGCAAAAGATTTAAAAAGACCTGTTGTAGTACATACTCAAACTATTAAAGGAAAAGGATATACAATTGCAGAAGGACCACAAGAGCATTGGCATGGAGTTGGGCCTTTTGATATAAAAAGTGGAAAAAGTTTAAAAAGTAGCTCGAAAAAAAGTGCAACTGCGATTTATGGAGAGTATCTTTTAGAGCTGGCAAGTAAAAATAAAAAGATTGTTGGAGTAACTGCCGCAATGCCGAGCGGAACAGGGCTTAGCAAGTTAATAGAGAAGTTTCCAGATAGATTTTGGGATGTTGCAATTGCTGAACAACATGCTGTTACATCTATGGGACCTTTAGCAAAAGAGGGGTTTAAGCCATTTTGTACAATCTATTCTACATTTTTGCAAAGAGGATATGACCAAATAATTCATGATATATGTTTAATGAATTTAGGAGTAGTTTTTGCGATTGATAGAGCTGGAATTGTAGGTGAAGATGGTGAGACTCATCAAGGTGTATTTGATATTAGCTATTTGCGTCCAATTCCAAATATGACACTTATGGCACCTTTTAATGAGAGTAGTTTTAAAAAAGTATTAGATTTTGCAATTGATTTTAAAACACCACTTGCTATTAGATACCCAAGAGGCGCATTTATTAGTGATGATTTTGAAGTAGAAGATTATGAGCTTGGCAAAGCCTCTTTATTGCAAGATGGAAAAGATATATTGTTTGTTGGATATGGAAATGGTGTTGGTAGAGCTATTGAGACTAAAAAGCTTTTAAGTAAATTAGAGCCTGCAATTTTAGATTTAAGATTTGTAAAACCTCTTGATAGAGAGCTTTTAGAAGAGCTTTCTAAAAAGTATAAAAGATGGTTTGTATTTAGTGATAGTGCTTTTAAAGGTGGTGTTGCATCAGCAATATTGGAGTTTTTTAAAGAGAGTGGTATTAATAATGTAGAGATTGAGAGTTTTGAGTATCCAGATAAATTTATAACTCATGGAAAAGTTGTTGATGTTGAAAGAGATTTAAATATTTTACCAGAACAGATTGCAATAGAGATTGAAAATTCTATATAGAATGGAGAGATAATGAAAGAGTATATTTTTACTAGTGAATCGGTAACAGAGGGTCATCCAGATAAGATGGCTGACCAAATAAGTGATGCTATTTTAGATTATATTATACAAAGAGATAAAAAGGCTAGAGTTGCATGTGAGACGCTTGTTAGTAATGGTTTTTGTATAATTACAGGAGAGTTAAAAACTGTTACTTATGCTCCAATGCAAGAGATTGCAAGAGAGGTTATTAGAGAGATTGGCTATACAGATGCAACATTTGGTTTTGATTATAGAAGTGCTGGAGTTTTAAACGGCATTGGAGAGCAGAGTGCTGATATTAATCAAGGTGTTGATTTAGATAGTGGTGAGATTGGAGCAGGAGATCAAGGTTTAATGTTTGGTTATGCATGTAATGAGACAAAAGAGCTTATGCCTTTGCCAATATCTTTGGCTCATAAAATTACTGCTAAACTTGCGGAGGTTAGAAAAAATGGAACTTTACCTTATTTGCGTCCAGATGGTAAAGCTCAAGTAAGTGTTTTGTATAAAAATAATAAGCCTGTTAGTGTAAAAACAGTTGTTGTTTCAACCCAGCATGCACCAGATGTAGAGCAAAAACAGATTCATAAAGATATTATTAGAGAGGTAATTGAAGCAGTTATCCCAAAAGAGTTAATTGCTGATGATATTATCTATCATATAAATCCAACGGGACGCTTTGTAATCGGTGGTCCTCAGGGAGATGCAGGGCTTACAGGAAGAAAAATTATAGTTGATACATATGGTGGTAGCTGTCCTCACGGAGGAGGAGCATTTAGCGGGAAAGATCCTACAAAGGTTGATAGAAGTGCGGCATATGCCGCAAGATATGTAGCAAAAAACTTAGTATCAGCAGGTGTTGCTAATAGAGTAACAGTGCAATTAGCTTATGCGATTGGAATCGTTGAGCCTGTTTCTATTATGATTAATACCCATGAAGATTCAAAATATGACTCTAAACTATTAGAGCAGTGTGTAAGAGATATTTTTGATTTAACACCTGCAGGAATTATAAAAGAGCTTGATTTATTAAGACCAATTTATAAAAAGACGGCTGTATATGGACACTTTGGTAGAGAATTAGAAGAGTTTACATGGGAGAGATTAGATAAAGTAGATGAGATAAAATCCTACTTGAATGCAAAAAATTAATCTTTTTTTGCTTAATTTAAAATTAAATTTAAGATGTTGTGATATAGTGTTATTACAACTTTAAAAAAGGAGATAAATATGGCAGTAATTATTACTGATAGTTGTATTAATTGTGCGGCTTGTATTGATGAGTGTCCAGTAGAAGCTATTGTTGATGAGGATGAGAACCCAACAGGTGAAGAGACTTATTATGTATATCCTGATAAGTGTGTTGAGTGTGTAGGTTATCATGATGTACCAGCTTGTGCAGAGGCTTGCCCAACTGAAGGTTGTATTCAATGGGATGACTGTGTAGAAGGTATGCCTTGTGCTGAAAATAGAGGCGAAAAAGGTACTCCAGTAATTGAGGACTAATTAATAAACTCCTATTACGACTTCGCTTTTGCGGGGTTGTAACTCTTACTTTATTAAAATCATAAGTTATTTACTTTAATTAATATACACTTAAAAGTTAATATGATATTATTTCATCCAAATTTTAACTAAAGGCAGTTTCTATGGAGCAAACATTATCAATAATTAAGCCAGATGCAGTAGCAAAAGGTGTAATTGGAAAAATTTTAGATAGATTTGAGAGTAATGGTTTAAGAATAGCGGCGATTAAAAAGTTACAGCTTACAAAAGAGCAAGCTGGCGAGTTTTATGCTGTACACAAAGATAGACCATTTTTTGGTGAGTTAGTAGAGTTTATGACAAGTGGACCTGTAGTAGTTTCTGTATTAGAAGGTGAAAATGCAGTTGCTAAAAATAGAGAGTTAATGGGTGCTACTAATCCTAAAGAGGCTGAACCTGGGACAATTAGAGCTGATTTTGCTGAAAGTATTGATGCAAATGCAGTTCATGGAAGTGACTCTTTAGAAAATGCACAAAAAGAGATTGCATTTTTCTTTGCAAAAAGTGAGATTTTATAATTAATGGAAATTAGCTTTTTAAAGATAAAGCAAAATCCATTAGATATTAACTACTCTAATGGTAAGACCTCTATAGTTGGGAGCTTAGAGAGAGTAGATAGAGATAATATTAAACTAGAAAGTACTTTTAAATCATCTATTAAGGTAATTTGTAATAGATGTGGTAAAGAGTACTTATTAGAAGTAGATGAACCTTTAGAGCTTCTTTTAAGCGATGGAAGGTATAATAACAATGATAAAATAGATGTGGTTGAGTTTTTTAATGGTAAGATAGATTTTAATTATCTAGCACAAAGCGAAATTGCTTCTATTGAAGAGAGTTACAACTTATGTGATAGTTGTAAAGAGAGTGATGAAATTTTAGAGATTGAATTTTAAAAAAAGGATTAAAAATGGCAGTTCCTAAGAGAAGACATAGTAAAACAAGAGCGGCAAAAAGAAGAACACACTATAAAGTTACACTTCCAAGACCTGTAAAAGATGCAGATGGTACTTGGAGAATGCCTCACAGAATGAACTTAACTACTGGCGAGTATAAGAGTCAAGACTAATTTATGAGTCATGTAACAATTGCTATTGATGCGATGGGTGGGGATTTTGGTCCTGAGCCCATAATTGATGGTCTTACACAAGCACTTGATGAGAGAAAATTTAAAGCTATTTTAGTTGGCAATCAAGATGAGATTCTTTCATATCTTCCACAATATTATTTAGATGATAATATAGTTGAAATTATTGATTGTAAAGATGTAATTTCAATGAGTGATGCCGCTACAGATGCTTTAAAAAGAAAAGAGTCATCAATATATAAAGCTGTTGAGTGTGTAAGAGATAAAAGAGCTAATGCAGTAGTTAGTGCTGGGCATAGTGGTGCAACAATGACTTTAGCAACATTAAGAATTGGTCGTTTACCACATGTTAATAAGCCGCCACTTGCTACACTTATGCCAAACAGAAGTTCAAATAAATCACTTGTTTTAGATGTTGGGGCAGTTACTGATTGCAAAGCAAGAAATCTTTTTGAGTTTGCTATTATGGGTAAAGCTTATGCAAAAGAGGTTATGAATATCTCAAATCCAAGAATTGGGCTTTTGTCTAATGGAGAAGAGGATAGCAAAGGCAATGAGCTTACTAAAGAAGCATTTGGTATGCTCAAAGAGATTAAAGGCTTTGTAGGTAATGTAGAGGGAAGAGATATATTTAATGGAAGTGTAGATGTTATTGTAACAGATGGATTTACAGGAAATATTGTATTAAAAACAAGTGAGGGTGTTGCTTCTACCATTATTGATTTAATGCGTCAAAATATTAAAAAATCGATTCCAGCAAAAATAGGTGCACTCTTAATGAAGAGGAAAGTTTTTGCTAATCTAAAAAAGCAGATTGATTATGCTGAGTATGGTGGAGCACCACTTCTTGGTATTAATGGTTGTGCTATTATTAGCCATGGAAGCTCAAATGCAAAAGCTATAAAAAATGCTATATTTCAAGCAATAAAATTTGCAAATTCAAATATAAATAATAGAATAGAAGAGGAGCTAATAAACAGTAGCAAATAGTTACTTTTAGCTTTCTCTTGGTATTCTTAATAGCTGACCACTTTTAATACTATTTATATCTGAGATTCTATCAATATTAGCTTCAAAGATTTTATTTACAAAACTTTTAGTACCAAAATATTTTAAAGATATATCTTCTAAAGTTTGATTATTAGATACTCTATGTAACCAAAAGTTAGAGTAGTTTTTAACAATATTTGGTGTGTAGTTAAGATTCATAATAATTTTATTATTTTGATGTGAATTTTTTTTGATAATTAATAGTTTAATAGATTTTGTTGTAATATCTAGTTTATTTGGAGTATCGATTTTTACTAAATAGTTATTTTCTCCTAACTTATCAATTGTAATGTTGTTTGATATTTTATATACTTTGTTATCTATTTGTAAAGAGATAATATCATTAGAAGTTAAATGTATATTTTTAACTTTTACAACTAATTTATTATCAAATGTATCAAAATAGTGTTTATATACAGGTATTATCATAATTCATCCTTTATTTATTTTATTAAATTATACCAAAAAATGGAAATAATATCAAAAATAACACCATTTTTTATCAAAATGTCAAAAAAATGTGTAAAAAATACACTAAAAAGTTAAGCAAATTTTTAATTAAAAGGGATATAATATACCCCACTATAGTATATTAAGGAGAATTTTATGAAATTTTTAGAAGAGTTATATCAAAATATATTTATATTGCTTAATGCAATGAGTATTTATATTTTATTAGGATTAATTTTAGCTGGTATATTAAAACAGATTGTTCCTAGCAATTTTGTATCAAAACATCTTGGTAAAAAAAGCTTTAGTTCTATAATTAAAGCTACAATTTTTGGAATACCTTTACCCGTATGCTCTTGCTCTGTAATACCTTTGGCTAAATCTTTGCAAAAGGAGGGTGCAAGTAAGGGAGCAGTTCAAAGTTTTTTAATCTCTACACCAATAACTGGTGTAGATTCAATATTAGCAACATATAGTTTTTTTGGCTTTTTCTTTACACTATATAGGGTAATAAGTTCGATTATAATTGCAATATTAGTTGGTTTAATTGAAAATTTTTTAAATAGAGAAGATATTAAAAAGCCAAAATTTAATTTAAAAAATCAAAAAATTAAAGTTAATAGAGAGATTAATTTTATTCAAAATAGTACTTGTAAAAGTAGTTGTTGTACAACTAATAGTAATAAAGGTATCTTTTCTATAGCAAAAGTTTTTGATTATGCTTTTAATACTCTTTTTAAAGATATAGCAAAATCACTTTTTTTTGGAGTTATATTTGGGGCACTTTTTACAACTTTTTTACCAAAAGAATTTTTATCAAATCTAAATGAGTATAAATTATTAAGCTATTTTTTGGTTTTAGTTATTGCTTTGCCTTTATATGTTTGTGCTACTAGTTCTTTGCCAATTGCGGCATCTTTTGTATTAAGTGGTATGAGTATAGGTAGTGCATTTATTTTTTTAAGTGCTGGTCCAGCTACAAATAGTATTACTATGAGTGTAGTTGCTCAAATGTTTGGTAAAAGGTCTTTATTTGTATATGTTGGAGTTATTTCTCTTTTTAGTATATTTTTTGGTTTTTTATTAGATTTTTTTAGTGTAAATATTATATCTTTTGATTTTAAGATGCATATGCAAGATTACTCTATATTAGATATAACTGCTTCTATTATTATGGTAGCACTTATGTTATATTATATGATAAGGAGATAGAATGGGTAAATGTATAGGAGAAAATAGAAAATTAATTAATAGAATTAATAGAATACAAGGTCAAGTAAATGCGCTTAAATCTAAATTATTAGATGAACTTGAATGTAATAAAAGTAGTGACCCTTATGAGATAATAAGACAGTTAAGTGCTATAAAAGGGGCCATAAATGGTATGATGAATAGTTATATTGAGCATTATGCAAAAGAGCATCTTGTAAAAGAGATAAGAGCAAGTAGTGATGAGTATAATGCATTAGCTCAAATAGATACCTTTTTAGATGTCTTAAAGAGTTTTAATAAGTAATAAATTTAATTATAGTAGCTTTTATATATAAGAGGTTTAAGAGTAAAATTTATTAAAAGCCTCTTTATGAGGCCTTTAGATTATTGACGATAATAAGTGCGTACTTCTCTCTCTTGGTCATCCATCTCTTTACCAATTATTGCACCAGCAACTGCACCACCAGCCGCACCAATCATTGCATCTCTATGGTTACCAACCATACCACCAGCAACTGCACCTACTGTTGCACCAGCAACTGCACCACCAGCAGTATTAGATACAGCACATCCACTAAACATTGATGAGATTGTAAATAGTGCTAATGCTGAAATTATTAATTTTTTCATTTTTGACTCCTTTTTTTTATTATAAAACTATTATAACAAAAAATTGTGGCAAAATCGTAGAATTGGTCAAAAAGTTGAATATTTAAATAAAATTAGATAAAATGGATGTATTTTAAATATAATAACTACTTGGAAGTAGAGTTTTTACTCTACTTCTGCGTCTATTACATCATCGTCATCTTTTTTTGCATTACTATTTGCATCAGATGCAGTACCTTGATTTGTAGATGCCGCTTGTTGAGCTAATTTTTGATTGATTACATTTAGCTCATTTACTTTAGTTTCTATTTGCTCTTTAGTTGCATTATCATCTTTAATTAATGCTTCAAGCTCACTAATTTTTTTCTCAGCTTCGGCTTTATCGTTTGCATTTACTTTATCTCCTAGTTCATTTAGAGCTTTTTTAGTTTGATGAATTAGAGCATCTGCTTGGTTTTTAGCTTCTACTAATGCTTTTCTTGCTTCATCTTCAGCTTTATGAGCTTCTGCTTCTTGTACCATTTTTTGAATCTCTTCTTCGCTTAATCCTGAGCTTCCTGTAATTTTAATCTCTTGAGATTTACCTGTTGCTTTATCAACAGCACTTACAGTTAAAATACCATTTGCATCAATATCAAATGTTACTTCAATTTGTGGTACACCTCTTGGTGCTGGTGCTATGCCGCTTAGCTCAAACATTCCTAAAGATTTGTTATCTTTTGCAAACTCTCTTTCACCTTGAACTACATGAATGCTAACAGCTGGTTGGTTATCTTCTGCTGTTGAGAAGATTTGAGATTTTTTAACAGGAATTGTAGTTCCTTTTTCGATAATTTTTGTTGTAACCCCTCCAAGAGTTTCAATACCAAGGCTTAGAGGTGTAACATCAAGTAAAAGAACATCTTTAACATCACCAGTTAATACACCACCTTGAATTGCCGCACCAATTGCAACAACTTCATCTGGGTTTACAGATTTATTTAGCTCTTTTCCAAAGAATGCTTTTACTTTTTCTTGAACTAATGGAACTCTAGTTGAACCACCAACCATTACAATCTCTTTAATTTCGCTTTTACTTAAGCCTGACTCTTTTAATACTTCGTCAATTTTTGTAATAGTTTTTTCTACTAAATCTTCTATTAAGCTTTCGAATTTTGCTCTTGTTAATTTAGTAACTAAGTGTTTTGGACCACTAGCATCAGCTGTAATAAATGGTAAGTTAATCTCTGTTTCAGTAGCAGTAGATAGCTCTTTTTTTGCATTTTCTGCCGCTTCTTTTAATCTTTGTAGAGCCATCATATCAGCTTTTAAATCGATTCCATTTTCACTTTTGAACTCTTCAGCAATATAGTCAATTATTCTATTATCAAAATCATCACCACCTAAGAAAGCATCTCCACCTGTTGCTAAAACTTCTACAACACCGTCACCAGTTTCAAGTATAGTAACATCAAATGTACCACCACCAAGGTCGTAAACTGCAATATTTTCACTCTCTTTTTTATCTAATCCATAAGCTAGTGCCGCCGCAGTTGGCTCGTTTATAATTCTTAATACATTAAGTCCTGCAATTGTTCCTGCCTCTTTTGTAGCTTTTCTTTGAGCATCGTTAAAGTAAGCTGGAACTGTAATAACTGCATCTGTTACAGTTTCGCCTAAGTAGCTCTCTGCATCTTCTTTTAATTTCATTAAAATTTTTGCACTAATCTCTTGAGGAGTATAAACTTTGCCATCTATTTTAATAGCACATGCCCCATTTTTATCTACAACATCGTATGGCAATCTATCTTTAGCTTCTTGAGCCTTTTCTTCATTGCACATTAATCCCATAATTCTTTTTACAGAGTAAACTGTCTTTTTAGGGTTTGTTACCATTTGGCGCTTTGCAGTCTCACCTACTAAAATTTCACCTTTATCAGTAAAAGCAACAATTGATGGAGTTGTATTTCTTCCTTCTTTATTTGCAATAATTTTTGCTTCGCCATTTTCATATACTGCCATTGCAGAGTTTGTTGTACCTAAATCTATTCCTATTGGTTTAGCCATTTTTATCTCCTTGTTTTTAATTTGTGTTATTATACTTTTTATTTAAAAAGTTAAATGCTACATAAGTTGCTTTTTATTTACAAGTTGCAACCATAGATGCTCTTAATAGTCTATCTTTTAGTTTATATCCTTTTTGCAGTACTTGGACAATTTGACCACTTTCATGTTCATCGCTTTCAAGTTGAGTTACTGCTTGATGAAACTCAGGATTAAACTCTTTATCACACTCTACCTCTTCAATGCCGTGCTTTTTAAGTATTGATAAAAGTTGTTCATATGTTAAAACCATTCCCTCTTTTATCTTCTCTACAGCTTCGCTATTATCTTGAATAGTTTCTATTGATTTTAAAGCATTTTCAAATGTATCAAGTACAGTTAATAGATCTTTTGCAAAAGTCTCATTTGCATAAATTAGAGCATTGTGCTTCTCTTTTTCTAATCTTTTTTTATAGTTTTCTAAATCTGCATGTGCTCTTAAAAATTTATCTTTTTGTTCTTGAAGCTCCTCTTTGCATCTATTTAATTCATCTTCTAATTGTGAATCTTCTTCTTGGTTTTGGGCTTCATTTTGGGGTGTTTCTTCTAACTCTTCATTGGGAGTTTTTTTCTCTTTTTCACCCATTATAAACCTCCTTTTATAAAAATTTTGCAAATTATAGTATATTGAGTAAGATTTGTCAAGTTATTATATGTGTAAATGACTAAGATAAGTTGATACTAATAGACTAAACTTTTTAAAATAGACCCTAAAATAGGCGCACTTAAGAGAAAAATAAAAAAATAAAAAAATTTAAAATTAATTTCTATGATTTTAAGTAGAAGTATTAAGTTTAGATAGGAGAAGGAATTAGTTTCTAATTCCTAAAGCCTCTTTAACTTCATTATATTTGTTGAAGTCTTTTTTTCTTAAGTATCTCATTAGTCTTCTTCTTTGACCAACAAGCTTTAATAGACCTAGTCTTGAACTATGATCTTTTTTATTAGTTTGTAGATGCTCTGTTAGAATTTTAATTCTTTCAGTTAATAGAGCAATTTGAACCTCTGCTGAACCTGTGTCTTTTTCATCTCTGGCAAATTTAGAAATAATTTCCGCTTTTTTCGCCGAATCTAAAGCCATAGTGACCTCCTGATTGGTATTTATTTGAAGTGAAATAGTACCTAAATAAAGCTAAAATATAAATAAAGTTTACTAAATTATTGAATAAATGATACTTTTATTTAAATTAGAGTAAAATAGTCTTATATTTATAAAAAAGGAAAAATAGATATATGTTATTAACAAGGGCTAGTGAATATGCTTTATTAACATTAGATTTAATCGTAAAATCGGATAGACCTTTAGGTTCAGACTATTTAGCAAAAGAGCTAAATATATCAAAAAGTTTTTTAGCTAAAATTTTACAAAATTTAACAAAAGCAGATATTTTAGAGTCTCATAGAGGAGCGCAAGGCGGATATGCTCTAAAAGCGGAGCCAAAAAATATATCTATTTATGATATAATACGGGCGGCTGAGGGTAAGAAGCCTGCTGTATTTGATTGTATGTCGTATGCTCAAACTTGCCCAAATGGTGCCGTTGGAACTTGCTCAATATCTCCATTTTTGGCAAGATTTCAATTTAAAATAGATAATTATTTACAAAATATTACATTAGAAGAGTTATATTAATGAAGAGTGATTTTAATTATGTTTTTCATCTATCTCATATAGATTTAGATGGTTATGGATGTCAATATTTAACTACAAAAGTTTTTGAGAATATTAAATGTTACAATGCAAACTATGGTGCAGAGGTTACTCAAAGATTAGAAGAGATAATATCAGATATTAAAGCAAATCCAGATATAAAGCCTTTAATATTAATTACAGATTTAAATCTAACTACAAAAGAGGGTAATGCGTTAGAGAAAGAGGCTTTAAAAGTTGGTGCTAAAATTGTTTTATTAGATCACCATGCAACAGGAGCTAATGCATCTGAAAATTTAGCTTGGTACTATTTAGATACCACAAGAAGTGCAACAAAAATAACTTATGATTGGTTAAGAGAACACTTTAATTTTGATAAAGATGGTAAATATTTACCAATTGTAGAGGCTATTAATGCTATAGATATTTGGGTAGAAGATAGCAAATATTTTAATTATGCAAGAGTTTTAATTGGAATGATAAGTGGTGCTAGAGAGATAAATAGAGTGGTATTTGCTAATGAAGATAGAGCGTATAAATTTTGGTTAATTCAAAATGCAAAAGAGGTTTTAGATAACTATCCTTTAGATGAAGCTCCAATAGTATTAGATGATAAGTTGCATTTTATAAAAAAAGAGTTTTTTAAAGGTATTAAAAATGATACTAAAGATAATTTAGTAGCTAACTATATTACCGATATCTTAACAAGAAATAAAGACAAAATGAGTGTAACTTTTAATGGCAAAAAAGGAATCTTAACATATTCAACAGGCAATACTTCTTTAATTGGTAATAACTTTTTGGTTAAAAACGAAGATTTCGATTTTTATATGGATGTAAATTCAAGAGGTACTTTTAGCTTAAGAAGCAATAATAAAGTAGATGTTTCAAAAATGGCTGAGATTTTAGGTGATGGTGGAGGGCATCCAAATGCAAGTGGTGGTAAAATTGATGGATATAAAGACTATTTTGTCTATTCAAAATTAAAAGAGTCAATACAAGAGTATCTAAATTCAAAGGAAAATAAATGAGCAAAATTTTAACAATGCTTAAGCTTCAACAAAAACTAAATGATGATACAAATGGTTTAAATTGGGAAAATGGAGTTACTAATAAAGGTAAAAAAATCGATTGGAGAAGAGCTATTTATATCGAATCAGCAGAATTAATAGATAGCTATCCTTGGAAGCATTGGAAAAATATAGATGCAAAACCAGATTATGAAAATATAAAAGTTGAGCTTGTAGATATTTGGCATTTTGTTATGAGTGAAATTTTAAGAGTTAATAAGATTGAAAATAACTACTCTTTAGAAGAGCTTTCAAGAAAAATTGAGAATGAAGTTACAAATATTGCTACTCAAAAAGAGAGTGACTTTTATAAAGAGATAGAAGCAGTTGAAGGTTTTATTAAAAAGCTATTTTGTAACTTTGAATTAATAGATTTTACAAAAAGTTTTTTTGAATTGTGTTATAAGCTTGGTTTAGATTTTGACTCTTTATATAACTTATATATTGGTAAAAATATTTTAAATAAATTTCGTCAAGATAATGGCTATAAAGAGGGAAGCTATATAAAAATTTGGGATGGGAAAGAGGATAATGTAGTAATGCAAGAGATATTAAATAGCTTTAGTGATATTACTCCAGATGAACTTTATACTAAATTACAAAAGGCTTATAGTAAGCTAAAGATTAATAAAGAAAATTAATATTTAATAACTGTTGAGTTTATAATCTTATCTGGATAAGTTTATTAGTGTAATAAAAAGTCATATTTATATAAATATTTTAAAATAGTTTAAAAAAAAGGTTTTATTTGATTAAGCATATTTTATTAATTTTATTTTTTTTAAGTTCTATTTTGCTTGCAAAAGAAGAGGTTAGCGGGCTTTATAAAAACAATAAAGAGGTAAAGCATTTTATAAATTATATGATAAGAACTTACAATTTTAAAAGAAGTTACCTAATTGAAACTTTTTCTAAAGCTAGTAAACCAAGAAAATTTAGAGTTAAAAAAAGAGAAAGAAGAGTAGCAAAAGGCTTAGTAAAGGGCAGACGCTGGTGGCTAAGAAATAGTGGTTATACACGCTTTGAAAAAGCTTTTTTGACAAAAGATAGGGTATTGCAAGGTGTAAAGTTTGTAAAGCGCTATAAAACCTTATTTAATAGAATTGAAAAAAAGCTTAAAGTAGATAAATATATAGTAGCCGCAATTATTGGGATAGAGAGCTATTATGGCGAAATAGTAGGACAATGGGAAGCTTTTAATATGCTTTGTTATAAAAGTTTTAAAACAAAGCAAAGAGCTAGGCTTTATAAATATGAACTTGCTAATTTGTTGTTGCTTAGTTATAGACAAAAGTTAAATGCACTATATCTAAAGGGTTCAACCTCTGGTGCGCTTGGTATTGGGCAACTTTTGCCACACAATTATATAAAATATGGTGTAAGTTTTGATGGAAATAAAAAAATAGAGCCTTTTTCTCGCCCAGATTCAATTGCTACTGTTGCAAATTTTTTGCATAAAAAAGGGTGGAAATTTAATAAAGAAGTAGCAATAAGAGCCTCTTTTAAAGGTAAAAGAGTTATCAATTTAAAGGCAGATAATAAAAGAGTATATAAGATTGATACTCTAAAAAATAGAGGCTTTATGCCACGAAAGCAGACAAATGCTATTTATGCAAGAGCTTTAAAACTAAAAAGAGCAGAGTTTGATGAATTGTGGCTAACTTTTTATAACTTTAAGATTTTAAAAAAGTATAATAACTCAAATTATTATGCAATGGCTGTTTATCAGCTCTCAGAAGAGATAAAAAAGAGAGTAGAGAAAAAAAGATAAAAAATCTTTTTAAGTTGTATATCTCAAATAAAGTATAAAATCGATATTTTTTGAAGATTTATTGTTTTTTATATCATTAAAGAAGTATTTTGAATCAATAAAAACCCATTACGATAAATTATTGTTTTTTTCTTTATTTATGTTTTGCTTATATTTTTCAATTTCCTCTGAAGTCATTAAAAGACCTTTTGTGTAAGAAAAAATTATTAATAATGCTACTGGTAAGCTACCAAAAGCCAAAACAGGTTGCCA
>CAZCOI010000069.1:0-1631 GCA_964500335.1 uncultured Nitratifractor sp. | reverse complement strand
TTATCTATTTTGCTACTTAGCGTTGCAATACGACCCTTTTTCCAAGCCCAAGCTTGAGGTAGTATATAGTATATAATCTCTTTATTTGGGTACTTTTTTTTAATTTTCTTTGCAAGTGGCAGGTTAAAGCCAGAGCTGTCGATTAAGAGTATTTTATCGCAATCTTTTGCTAGCTTTACCATAGTAGATGCTAACTTAAAAAAAAATGGCAACTTTTTTACTGCGTCGCTAAAGCCCATAATAGACTCTTTTTGCATATCTACAATTGGATTGCCAAGTGTAGAGTCAAAAACTCCACAGAGTTCTAAATTGTTTGTGTGCTCTAAAATAGATTTTAAATGAACATTCGCCGAATGCTCTAATGCGCTAACTAATATTTTCATATAGTGATTATAGCTAAATTGTTGTTGTATAAAATTTAAAGATAGCCAAAATCATTTTACCCTAATATTGTTGTTGTATAATTATATAAAAAAGCTAAGGGTTATAATGCAAGATGTTGTAGAGTTTTTAAAAGAGCATGGAGATTTAAAAGTAATAGATACACCACTAGATGTAGAGCTAGAGATTCCGCATGTCGCGTATATAGAGGTTAAGAAAGATAACTCAAGACCAATTCTTTTTACAAAGCCTGTAAATAGAGCAAAGGGTATAGAGTATGATGCACCAGTTTTAATGAATATATTTGCAAATAAAGATATAACAAGAAAAATTTTTGCAAAAGAGCCAGATAGTATTGGTAAAGCAATAGATGATCTTATGAAGTTTAAGCCACCAAAAGGGTTACTACAAAAGCTTAAAATGTTACCAAAAATACTAGAGCTTAAGAGTGTATTTCCTAAAAGGCAAAAGGGTAGAGGCGAGTCTCAGGAAGTGGTAATTAAGGGTGCAGATGTAAACTTAGATAAACTACCAATACTAAAAACATGGGAAGAAGACGGCGGTGCTTTTATTACTATGGGGCAGGTGTATACGCAAAGTCTAGATGGGCAGATGCAAAATGTTGGTATGTATAGGCTGCAGCAGTTAAGTAATAATAAATTAGCAATGCATTGGCAGATACATAAAGATGCTAGTAACTTTTTTGATCAATATGCAAAGGCAAATAAAAAGATGCCTGTATCTATTGGAATTGGTGGAGACCCGCTATATATTTGGTGCGGGCAAGCGCCAATGCCTCATGGTGTGTTTGAGTTGCTTTTATATGGGCTAATTAGGGGTAAAAATGCAAAACTAGTAAAGTCTATAACAAACGACATATATGTACCAAGCGATGTAGATTATGTAATAGAAGGCTTTGTCGACCCTAAAGAGTTTGCAAAAGAGGGGCCATTTGGTGATCACACAGGCTACTATACACTTGTAGAGGACTTTCCAGTAATGCAAGTAAGTGCGATAACGCATAAAGCAAAGCCAGTATTTGCAGCAACAGTAGTTGGTAAACCACCATTAGAAGATAAATATTTTGGCTGGGCAACAGAGAGAATATTTTTGCCACTTTTAAAGCCATTAGCTCCAGAGCTAATAGACTATAATATGCCAGAAAACGGTGTGTTTCATAATCTAATATTGGCTAAGATGTACCACAAATACCCAGGACACGCAAAGCAGTTTATGCACGCATTTTGGGG
>CAZCOI010000068.1:0-28005 GCA_964500335.1 uncultured Nitratifractor sp. | reverse complement strand
AACTTTTGCAACTTCGGCTCCTATTCCTCTGCTACTTCCGGTTACTAAAACATTCTTTCCGCTAAATTTCATAAAATCTCCTTACTCTAAAATTAAACTCTCATCCATCTCTTTTGGTTTTGGTAACTCCATTAACTCTAAGATTGTCGGCGCAATATTATTTAATCCGCCGCCATCTTTTAGCTTTTTAACTTTTGGCGAAATAACAAACGCCCAAACATCACCCACGGTATGTTGAGTATGTTTATTGCCACTCTTATCAATCATCATTTCGCAATTTCCATGATCGCTTGTAATAACGACATTATACTCTTTTTGCTTTGCTTTTTGCAAAATTAAGCCAATCTCTTTATCCACCGCTTCAACCGCTTTAACTGCGGCTTCAAAATTACCCGTATGCCCTACCATATCGCCATTTGCAAAATTTACAACTATAAAATCATACTCATTTTCAATCGCTTCTCTTACCGCTTTGCCAACTTGGGGTGCTGACATTTGGGGCATTAAGTCGTATGTTGCAACTTTTGGGCTATCTATTAAAACTCTGCTCTCATTTTCATAAGGCTCTTCAACTCCGCCGTTAAAGAAAAATGTAACATGCGCATACTTTTCGGTCTCTGCGGTATGAAGTTGCGTTAAACCCGCTTTACTTATAACCTCGGCTAAAGTGTTTTTGGGTCTCTCTTTTTCAAATAAAACTTTGTATGGAAAAGTTTTATCATATTTAGTCATCGTAACAATATTTAAATTTATCTTTTTAGTCTCAAACTCTTTAAAATCTTTATCTCCAAGTGCCGTTACTATTTGGCGCACTCTATCGCTTCTAAAGTTTGCTACAATTACGCCGTCTCCACTTTGCATACCGCTATATCCATCAAATGCGGTAGGTTTAATAAACTCATCACCAAATTTATTGCTATTTTTATCTTCGTAAAATTTTTTAACATAACTTATTACATCTTCATCTGCTTTAGGCTCTGCATTTACAATCGCATCATATCCAAGCTTTATTCTATCCCAATTTTTATCTCTATCCATTGTATAATATCTACCGCTAATTGTTGCAATTTTAATATCGTTATCCAAAATCTTTTTAATTTGCTCCAAATATTTAGGTGCGCTTGTTGGGCTTACATCTCTACCGTCAGTTATTAAATGAAGCCAAACCTTTTTGCCTTTCTCTTTTGCTATTTTTGCAAGTGCGATAATATGCTCTATATGCGAATGAACTCCACCATCACTCATTAAACCGATTATATGAATATCTTTAGAGTTATCAAGCACCCAATTTAAATTTTTATTACTCTTAATAGAGCCATCTTTTATAGCTAAAGATATTTTTACTAAATCCTGATACAAAACTCTCCCGCTTCCAATACACATATGCCCAACTTCGCTATTTCCCATTTGATTTTCAGGTAAACCGACACTTAATCCGTAAGTTGAGATTAAAGTCCAAGGAACATTTTTAAATAGATAATCATATGTCGGTTTATTTGCCGCTTCAAACGCATTTAATTTACTATCTTTTTTATAACCTATTCCGTCAGTTATTATTAAAAGAGCTTTTTTTGGCATATAATATTTCCTTTTTATAAATTTTTTATAGGTTTTAAAATTTTTTTAGTAAAATACCATAAAAAGTTGAAAGATTAGCCATATGTTATACTATATTTACCAATTTTTTGATATAAATTTATTCCAATATATTACCGTAAGAGCAGGGATTGCATTTTTTATAAGCTTTTTTCTAACTTTATATATAATGCCAAAATATATTTTATGGGCAAAAGCAAAAAAGGCAAACCAACCCATTAACAAATATGTAGAGGCCCACGCAAACAAAGCCCACACCCCTACAATGGGAGGAGCCGTATTTATCGCTTCAACAATAGTTGCATCTTTGCTAACTGTAAAATTAACAAATATCTATGCAATAGGCGGCTTTATAACGCTAATTGGTTTTGGGCTTGTGGGGCTAAAAGATGATTTGGGCAAAATTTTAAGCGGCGATAATTTAGAAGGCTTAAGCGCAAAAGGCAAAATGGCGCTACTATTTATTGTATCTTTAATTGTTGTTTTATTGCTATATTACTATGCAAAATTTCCAACCTCTTTTTATATACCTTTTTTAAAGACGCCTCTTTTTGATATGGACGGATTTTCCATAATATTTTGGATTTTAGTAATGCTTGCTTCAAGTAACGCGGTAAATATAACAGACGGGCTTGATGGGCTTGCAAGTGTTCCTGCAATTATTAGCCTAACAACACTTGGAGTTATAGTATATTTAGTCGGGCATGCAATTTTGGCAAAATATCTGCTTTTACCAAATATTAAAGGTGTGGGCGAGGTTGTAATTATCGCTTCGGCTTTAAGCGGAGGTTTGCTTGGCTTTTTGTGGTACAATAGCTACCCGGCGCAAGTTTTTATGGGCGATACCGGCTCTTTGCCAATAGGCGCATTTTTAGGATATATGGCAATTTTAGCAAAGAGCGAAATTTTACTTATTTTAATTGGAATTATTTTTGTAATAGAGACAATTTCGGTAATGATACAAGTTGGATATTTTAAATGGAAGGGTAAAAGAGTCTTTTTAATGGCGCCAATTCACCACCATTTCGAGATGAAAAAGTGGCCCGAAAATAAAATTATCGTTCGCTTTTGGATAATCTCTTTAATTGCAAATATAATAGCTTTAATTACACTAAAGATTCGCTAATGAAAAAAGAGAATTTAGCCCTATTTGGGTATGGCAAAACCACAAAAGCAATTGCTAACTTTTTAGAAAACGGATGCATATTTTTTGATGATAATGTAAAAGAAGTTACAATTGATGAGTTTAATAACAAAATTTATCCAAGTAGCGAATTTAAAAATTTTAATTTCGAAATGGAAGTTACAACCCCATCAATCCCGCCAAATCATTTCTTAATTAAAAATGCCAAAAATCTATTTAGCGAATATGACTTTTTTTTAAGTAAAAATTCACCGATAATTAATTATAAAATCCCTTTTACAATCTGGATAAGCGGAACAAACGGCAAAACAACAACAACCCAAATGGTTACGCATCTATTAAAAAGCAAAGGCGCAATAAGCGGAGGGAATATCGGAACACCTCTTGCAAATTTAGATAAAAACGCCCCTATATGGGTGCTTGAGACAAGCTCTTTTACACTGCACCACACAAAATACGCAAAACCAAATATCTATTTATTACTGCCAATTACACCCGATCATCTCGATTGGCACGGCGATAAAAACAGCTATATAAACGATAAACTAAAGCCTTTAAAATATATGAAAGAAGGCGAACTTGCAATTATCCCAAAAGGGCTTAATTTGCCAAAAAGCGACGCTTTTATTTTTGAGTATGAGACAATTAAAGATATAGAAGAGTTTTTTAATATAGATGCAAAAAAAATTAAATTTAAAGGCGCCTTTTTGCTTGATGGGATTTTAGCTCTATCTATTACTAAAGCTTTGTTTAACGAAGTTAATTACGAACTTTTAAATAGTTTTATTTTAGATCCTCATCGCCAAGAAGAGATAATTGATAAGAGCAATAGAGTTTGGGTTAATGACTCTAAAGCAACAAATATAGATGCCGCGTTAGAAGCTATTAAAGTTTATAAAGATAGATTTATTCACCTAATTTTAGGAGGCGATGATAAAGGGGTCGATTTAGAAGAGTTTTTTAAAGAGTTGCAAAAGTATAATTTAAAAATTTATGCAATCGGAAGCAACACTAAAAAATTAATTAATCTATCTAAAAAATATAATATTAGCGCCCTTGAGTGTAACCATTTAACTAACGCTTTAAAAGAGATTAATAAAGCTCATACCCAAAAAAGCGTTGCTTTGCTATCCCCAGCCGCATCAAGCTTAGATCAATTTACATCTTACGCTCAAAGAGGTAATGAGTTTAAAAATTTTATAAAATCTCTTTAAAAGGCTAATTTTAAGAATTACTTAAGATTAGTTGGCTATAATTTCACCCATCCAAAAGCGATACTTCAAGGCACCGTAGCTCAGTTGGTAGAGCAAAGGACTGAAAATCCTTGTGTCGGCGGTTCGATTCCGCCCGGGGCCACCACTATTTACTTTAATTTAAATTTTATCTTTTATCTCATACAAAACATCATGTATATCAAAATATGCAATTATTATCTCAAAGAAAACTCTTAAGCATATTTGCATACAAATAAATAGCAATATTAAAAATATCCAAATATATCTTTTGTTTTTTATTTTAAAAAGTTCTATAAATTTTGATAAAAAATATCTTTTATATATAAAAAATAGTGCCGTTATAAAAAATAGACCAAAATAGTAAGCAATTATTAATAGCTTTGGAGTAATAAAGCTATTAAAAGTTAAAAAATCTAACATAATAATTCTACCACTCAAAGTAGGTTTTTACACTTCCTAATTGTGAGTAATTTAAAGTTTTTATTCCCTCTTTTGTCTCTACCTCTATCTCATTATCATTAGCATTAACTAATTTGCCTTTAATCTTACCCTCTCCTAAAACTTTAACCTTAACTTTTTCTCCAATAGAGTTTAAAAAGTGCTCTTTTTTTGTAAGCTTTCTTTCAATTCCTGGAGAGCTAACCTCAAATCTATACTCTCCGCTAAGAGGAGGTGTAATATCAAGTAGTGGAGATATATCTTTTGATATATCAGTACATAAATCTAAATCTACGCCACCATCTTTCATAATATATATCCTATATATACTCTCGCCATTCTCTTGAACAATCTCACTATCATAAAGTTTTGCACCATATGAACTTATAATCTTTTTTATATCATCTATAAGTGCCACCCTACTTCTCCTCTTTTGAGGTTGAAATCTGCTTAAAAAGCTCATCTATTCTAGCAATATGCTCCAAATGGTTATCAAACTCAAATTTAAAATTTGGAGACCTATACCACCCTTCACTCTCTTTTACATAATTTTTTAAAAATCCTTCAACTTTACGAAGCTTTCTTAAAATCTCTTTTTGTTTATCTTTATCTATACCGCTTTTATCTAAATAGACTTTTGAATCATATCTTCCTTTTGAACATACAACTTCAGTTACTATTAGTGTCTGCAAAAGCTCATCATCTAGCATAGAAAAAGCCTCAGGCAAAACCTCTTTTAATGCTGATTCTGTTCTTTTTCTCTTTATCTCTGCTTGATTCATAAGCTTGCTTGCTCCTCAACCAATTTATAAGCCTCTATCACATCGCCCTCTTTAATATCATTAAAGTTTTCTAGCATAATACCACACTCATACCCTTTAGTTACCTCTTTTACATCGTCATTAAAGCGCTTTAGAGAGCTTATTTTTGTATCGTAAACTACTACACCATTTCTAATAAGTCTAGCACCAGCATTTCTCTCAATTTTACCATCTGTTACAAAACATCCAGCAATAGTTCCAACTTTTGCAACATTAAATGTTTGTCTTACCTCTGCTTGACCCAGCGCCTCTTCTTTAACAACAGGACTCATCATACCGCTTAACAGGGCTTTAGCATCATCTAATAAATCATAAATAATACTATATGTTTTAATCTCTACACCAAGCTCTTTTGCTTTATTTTTAACAGCACCTGTAGGTCTTACATTAAATCCAACAATATATGCATGTTCACTAGCATCAGCTAAAATTACATCGCTCTCTGTAATTCCACCTATACCACTATGAATGATTTGAATCTCAACCTCATCATTTTTAAGTTCTCCAAGCGCCTTTTTAATAGCCTCTAGTGAACCTTGAACATCAGCTTTAACCAAAATAGGAAGCTTTTTAATTTTGCCCTCAGCAATTAAATCGCTCAACTCATCTAAAGATACCTTTGTACTCTTAGATAGCTCTTTAACTCTAGCTAACTCTTTTCTCTTATTAGCTATCTCTCTTGCCTCTTTTTCGCTATCAACAGCAACTAAAATATCTCCAGCTTGAGGAACCTCATTTAACCCTACAATAGCCGCAGGTGTACTTGGACCAATTTTTTTAGCACGACTTCCATCATCTAAAATCATTGTTCTTATACGACCATATGTAGTTCCAACAATTACATTATCACCCACATTTAACGAACCATTCTTAACAATTATATTAGCAACTGAACCTAAACCTTTCTCTAAAGAGCTCTCTATTACAATAGCTTTTGCTTTTCTTGTAGAATCAGCTTTTAATTCCATAATTTCAGCTTGTAAAATTATTGTCTCTAATAAATCATCAATCCCCTCACCTGTATGTGCAGAGACTGGAATAAACTCATACTCTCCGCCCCAATCAACCGGAACAATACCAATCTCTGCTAATTGAGATTTAACATTATCTGGATTTGCACTCTCTTTATCTATCTTATTTATTGCTATAATTATTGGCACATCAGCCGCTTGAGCATGCGAAATTGACTCTTTTGTCTGAGGCATTACACCATCATCTGCGGCAACTACAATAATTGCAATATCTGTAGCTTGTGCTCCTCTTGCTCTCATTTGTGTAAATGCTGAGTGACCAGGGGTATCTATAAATGTAACCTTTTTCCCATCTTTTTCTATCTGATAAGCACCAACATGCTGAGTAATTCCACCAGCCTCTCTTGCAGCAACTTTTGTTGAACGAATCTTATCTAATAAAGATGTCTTACCATGATCAACATGCCCCATAATAGTTACAACTGGAGGTCTCTCCTCTTCGTTTTCATTTGGAATTTCATCATATTTTGCTACATAATCTAATTCATCTAAAGGATTAATAGTCTCAACTTTTACATCAAACTCATCAGCTAATATCTCAATAGAATCCTTATCTAAAAAGTCATTTTTAGTAACCATAGTACCTAGCGCAAATAGTGTTTTAACTATCTCTCCAACGCTTCTTCCTATCTTTTCTGCAAATTCATAAACGCGTACATCTTCTGGTATTTTTACAACATCTACCTTTTTAACTTCTGTCTCTTTATTTTTATAATCTCTTTTTTTCTTCTTTCTCTGACCAGCTGGTCTATGAGGAGTCCTATTTGCTAAATTTTTCTGAGAGCCACCCATAACAGCCCTTTTTCTAGCCTCCTCTTTTCTTTTTAACTCTTGTCTTTGTTGCTCTTCAAAGATAATTTTATCTGAGAAATCTAATAATACAATCTCTTCTTCCTCATATATCTCGTTGCTTCCGCCTAAATCTCTTTCTACTGTAATATCAAGCTTTTTACCACTATCCTTTGCTGTTACTGGAGCTTTCTTTTTCTTCTTTTTAGGAGTTATACTATCCATCTTCATAGATGGAGTCTCTTTTTTCTCCTCTACCTTCTCCTCTTTTTTAGGCTCTGGCTTTGGATTTTTCTTTTTAACAATTGTTATACCTTTTCTTTTAAAAGGAGGTTTTTTAATAGTTTTTTGTTCACTCTCCTCTTTTTTAGGCTCCTCTTTCTGCTCTTTTGGAGTAGTAATAATACCTTTTCTCTTCTTTGCAACTTTTTTAGGCTTCTGATTTACATCACTAGAAGTATCTTCTTTTTTTTCACTCTTTTGCTCTTTTTTAGGCTCTTTGTCTTTACTTTTCTTACTATCTTCTTTTTTTACAGATACAGCTTTCTTCTCAACACTCTTTTTAGACTCTTTTTTCTTATTAAAGCCTTCTGGCAACTTGCCAGATATCATATACTCCATTAAAATAGCGGCTTCTTCTTCGCTAATAGTACTATTTTTAGCTCTAACTTTAAAGCCTAACTCTTTAGCTTTTTCTAAAGTATCTTTATCATTTGCTCCTGCTTCTAAAGCTACCTCTTCTATCTTAATTTTTGACATTACTAACTAACTCCTTAATTAACTCTTCTACACTTTCTAAATTTAATTTCTCTCTCTTTGCAACTATCTTTGCAATATGTTGCTTCTCTAAACACTTATAGCATAGGTAAAAGCTTCTACCTTTGCCACTATACCAAATTAGATTACCATCTCTTTTTTGTACTCTTATAAGCTCTTGTTGCTTCTCCCTTTTACGACATACTATACACATTCTTATAGGTTTAGATTCCATTTTCGCTATTATATCACAAATTCCTAACTCTTACTTGTAACACCAAAGTTATCTAAATCACACACCATAACTCTAAACTCACTAAATGCACTCTCTAAAGCCTTTGCAATCTTTAAAGCATCATCTTCATAGCACATTGTAAAAAAGGTAGAGCCACTTCCAGATAGAGTACTCATAAGTGCTCCATGCTCTAAAGCAATTGATTGTACTCTATAAAGTTCTGGCATCATCGACATCCTTCTATCTTGATGCAACTTATCTCTTGCCGCAATTCTTAACTGCTCCCAAGATTCACTCATAAAAAGACCTGTCATATATGCCGCATGAGATAAAGAGAAGACTACCTCATCTTTATGGTAACTATTTGGCAAAATATTTCTTGACCTATTTGTAGAGATAGTCTTATTTGGAATAACCAAAACTGCTTTTAGATAATTTGGCATTCTATGCTTTTTGCTATAAACCTTACCTTCATGTAAACAAGCTACATTAAATCCACCCATAACAGCTGGTGTAATATTATCTGGATGAGGCTCATATTTTAATGCTAAATTTAAAATTTTTCTTTTATTATATTTAACCCCAGCGGCAATATGTGCGGCAGTTAATGCGGCAACAATTACAGCAGATGAAGAGCCAAGACCTCTTGAAATTGGAATTTTATTAAAAAATTCAAATCTAAAAGTATTATATTTTCCACCACTTAATCTTTTATAATGTTCATTAAATATATTTAAAAACATTGTATTTTTCTTAATTTTTGGATTACTTGAGCCTTCACCTTTTGTAGATACACTTAAAAATCTCGAAGGCTTTATCCTTATCTCATTTCTTAAATTTATAGAGAGTCCTAGTGTATCAAAACCTGGACCCAAATTAGCACTTGTTGCTGGTACTGAAACTAACATACTCTACCTCTTTACTAAACAGCCGCTATATTATAATTTGGCTCTATACTATCTAAAATTTCAATCTCATCTAAACTTTTTGGCATATAAAAGCTACTATCTAAAATATTATCAAACTTTTTTGTTATTATATTCTCTTTTTCTTTGACAAAATAGATTTTTCCTAAAGCTTTAATAGGTTTTGAACCATTTAAATCAAAAGCACTAACTGCTTTAAAATCTATACCCTTAATAATATTTAATGTTTTTAAAAGAACATAAGTTATTTTTGTCGCCATATGAGAGCCTGGACCATTTGTATAAATAAAAGATTTAATATTATATTTTTTTAACAAATCATAAAGCAAAGGAAGCAAAATATCAGAGGTTAAACCTTCATACTCTTTTTGTTTAACCAATAAACCATTCTCATAAAACCCCAACTGCATAGGTTTAGAGATTGTATTAATTATAACTACTATAATCTTACCCTTACGCAAAAGCTTTTACAAGCTCTTTTGAACTCTCATAATCTTCAAACTTAATTATCTCATAAGCATTAGTGCTCTCTAACAATTTTCTTGTAAGTTTATTATTTATATCATGACTTGCGGCAACTGCTACATACTCCCCAACAACCTGATGTCCAACAAGCATTAAATCACCAATAGCATCTAAAATTTTATGTCTTACAAATTCATTCTCATATCTTAACCCCTCTGGATTAAGCACAGAAGTATCATCTAATCCTATAGCATTTTCTAAACTAGCACCAAGCGCTAAATTTATACTTTGAAGATATTGTATATCTCTTGCAAAACCAAATGTTCTAGCTCTTGCAATCTCTTCTATATATCTTTTTTTACTAAAATTAAAGCTAAACTCTTGTTCACCTATAACTGGATGGTTAAAAGCTATTTTAAATTTAAAAACAGGCTTTTTAGATGGTTTTAAAAGTGCAATTTTACCATTCTCTTCTACTCTTACTTCCTCTTTTATAACAAGAACTGACTTTAATTTATTTTGTTTTTTTATCCCAGCTTCATCAAGTAACATACAAAAAGATATTGCACTTCCATCCATTACAGGCATCTCATTACCATATACTATAACTTTTAAATTATCTATAGCATAAGCATATAGAGCTGATAAAAAATGCTCAATTGTAGATATTGCATTTGGCTTTTTACCAATTACTGTTGCCAATTTTGTATCACTAATATTTTTTGGATTAAGCCTAAGTTTAACTCCACTCTTTGCATGTACAAAAATAATTCCGCTATCTACATTTAGAGGCTCTAAAACTACTTTAACTGGCTCACCGCTATGTAAGCCAATTCCCGTTACTTCAACTCTTTTTTTAATTGTTTGTTGAAACATATATCTCTCCACTCCTCCAAACTATTATCTAATTATACCTAAATTTTCGTCAGCTTTCCTAAAAATTAGATTAATATGGTCATCAATCCATCTAGCTTTCATCCACTCTAATGGTAAAACCTCGATTCCTTGGACTAAAACTCCAAAATGTAAATGGTCCCCTAAAGCCAAACCAGTAACACCAGTTTTTGCAATTACTTGATTTTCTTTAACCCTATCACCCTTTTTTACCAAAACAGAAGAGCAATGCCCATAAAGTGTATATAAACCAAAACCATGATCAATTAAAGGCATATTGCCATAAATTCCATTTCTTGAAGCAAAAACAACAACACCTTTATTACTGCTATAGATATTATCATGTTTTATACTAGCAAAATCATATCCCACATGATAAGAAGTTGATACAATATTATCAGGAGTCTTATAATAATAGTATCTTTTTACTCCAAAATCTGATACTCTTTTAGAGCCTTTTAAAGGTTTAAATGGTTTTATACTCCATCTATCTTGAAATGGAGTTACACCTTTAGAAAGTTTATGTATTAAATCTTCATTTTTCTTTCTCATAAGTTCATTAACAGCTTTTAATTTCTTTAATCTATCACTTATATTAGAATAGTCACTATCATTTTGTGCAAGTTCACTTATCTTTCCATCTATAAATTTATCAGATGCTTTTATTTTAGATGTTTTATAGACTTTATCTAATTTATATATTTGCAAACTATTTACACTTTTATTATTAGCATTATCTATTGCAACAACTTTAGGATTAAACTCATCCATATTAAATGGCCAAGCAATAAGCGTTGCATAAACCCCATCTTTTTTATATTTAACTGGTCTAAACTTAATACCATTGCCAATATCTACATAGCTACTTTTTAGATGTTCATCTTCTACTCTATATATAACTAAACCACTACCGCCTTTTCTTATATTTTGACTGCTAGCAACTATATCAACTTTTGGAGGAGTATTATCAATAATTAATTTTCCTCTAAATATAGAGCTATTACCCATCATAAAATTCCATAAACTACTATCAGTTGCACTAATTAATATATCCCATTTACTATTTTTACTATCTGTAATCTCCTTTGGTAATGCAACCTTTACAACTTTAGATTTAGAACTTATTAAAAATTTTTGATTATATATAGGATACTCTTTCCCATTAGAGCTTAAAACTACTTTACAGCTTTTTAAGCCTACATTATCTTCTAATTTAAACTTAATTGGTGTTTTACTATTTGCTGATAAAGTTCTCAATGCTATAATTTTTGGCTTATCCCTTTCAAACATTGGAGAAGTATAAGCATAAAAAGCCCCTCCTCCAATAGCTAATAGTAAAATAATAGACAAAATTAATGGAAATTTACTCTTTTTTCTTCTGTTACTATATCTTACTCTTCCTCTTCTCATTTTAATATACCTTTCAATTCTTTTAAAATTTCATCTCTTACAAACTCAATTTTACCATTTTTTACTTCAAATCCTGCCGCACTTTTGTGACCTCCTCCACCAAATATAGAGGCTACTTTAGATACATCTACATTTTTTGAGCGTAAAGATATTTTTAAAAAATCTAAAAACTCTATAATAATTATTGCTATCTCAACTGTAGCTAACGATATCGCCTCATCAACAATACCATCAACATCTTCATAAGAGCCTCCACAAGCTTTAAAATCATCTCTTTGCAAAAAGATTATGGCTACTTTTCCATCTTCATATAACCTTAAGCTATCTATAGCCTTTGCTTTTAATCGAATATGAGCTAAAGAGTTATGCTTATTTACCCAATTTGAAACTTTTACTAAATCTACTCCATAATCTAAAAGCTTGCTTGCAACCAAAAAGGTCTCTTTTGTAATTAAATTGGTTGTAAAGTTTATACTATCACTAACAAGACCACAATATAGAGCTTCAGCTACATCTTTATCTATCTTAAATCCATTTTTTAAAAGTTTAAATAAAACTACTGTTGTAGATGCTTCTACCTCAACAATATTTAATTTGCCATAATTAGTATTACTTTTATGGTGGTCTATATTTACAATAACTCTATTATCTAAATTAAAATCTACCCTTTTAATCTCAGCTGAATCTACTGTTATAATTAAACTATCATCATAATTAATTTTTCTACTAAATCTATCAAATCCTTTTAAAAAAGAGTATTTAATAGGAGGCTTATCTATACAAACTAACTCACACTTAATACCATCAAGCTTTAAAGAGTTATATAGAGCTAAAGCACTTCCAATTGTATCGCCATCTGGTCTTTTATGAGAAATTATAGTAACCCTGCTAAAATTATTTAAAAGTTCTCTAAACTTAGCACTTAACTCTAAATAATCCATTAACCCTCAACCTTCATTGATAAATCTATCCATTTTGATTGATGAATTGTAGAACCTGTACTTATTGCATCTACACCACACTTTGCAATATCCTCAATAGTCTCTAAAGTTACATTCCCACTAGCTTCAAGCAGAATATGAGGATAGTTTTTATCTCTAAAGGCAACAACCTCTTTAATCTCTTCTAAGCTCATATTATCACACATAATAATATCAGCTTCAGCTTCCATTGCCCTTTTTGCATCCTCTAAACTCTCACACTCAATCTCAACTTTTGAGGTAAATGGAATTTTAGCTCTAACCTCAATCATAAACTCTTTTAAATTATCTATAGTTTTTAGATGAGTATCTTTCAACATTAAACAGTCATCTAAACCCATTCTATGATTTATTCCACCGCCACATCTAACTGCATACTTCTCTAACTCTCTAAGTAATGGTCTTGTCTTTCTTGTATCTAAAAGCTTTACTCCATATGGTTTAATAATCTTTACAAACTCATTTGTTAAAGTAGCAATTGAACTTGTATGCAAAATTATATTTAATATACTTCTTTCAATTGATAATATCACCTTAGAGCTACCGCTAAAAGTAACTATTTTATCTCCTTTTTTAAAACTATCTCCATCTTTTAAATTTAGATTAAACTTAACACCAAAAACTTTTTCAAAAGCTCTTAAATACTCCTCTCCAGCAAATATACCACTGCTTTTTGCCAAAATATAACCATTTACATCTTTATCTTTTGCAACTCTTGCAAAAAGATCACCTCTGCCAACATCCTCTTTTACTACAGCCTTTACAAAATCTTCAAAATTTAGATTCACTACTTAATCTCCAACATTCTATCAAGAGCCAATTTTGCATAGTGTGCAACTTTTTCTTCTACAAAAATCTCATTTATTGGTTTATTATCCTCTATAGATTTTAAAACTTTATATAAATCCTCTAATGTAGTCTCATTCATTGTAGGGCACTCAGGCTTTGTAGCACTCAAAACATAAGTATTTTTTTCTCTCATTCTATTTACTAAATTATACTCTGTTCCAACTACAACTTTTTGCTCTAATGGTAGCTCATTTACATATCTAATTAGCTGTGAAGTAGAACCTACAAAATCTGCCTCTTTAACTACACTTGGGTCACACTCTGGATGAACTGCAACTAAAATATCTGGATACTTTTGTCTATAAAACTTAACATCATCTACAGTAAATAGTTGATGAACAGAACAAAATCCATTAAAACATATAATATCAGCCTCTTTTGGATTGCACTCACCCTCTCCTATTACACAACTCTTTAACCCCATAGAGTTAGCAAAATTTTGCCCCAAGCATCTATCTGGAACAAAAAGTATCTTTTTACCGCTTTGTAAGCCCTTTTCTATAATTTTATAAGCATTTGAGCTAGTACAAACTAGCCCTCCCATCTCTCCTACTTTTGCTTTTACTGTTGCATCTGAGTTTATATATGTAATTGGCAAAATATCCTCTTTTTTAATGCCATGTTTTACCATATATTCAACACTCTCATCAAAATAGCTTGCATCTATCATTCTAGCCATTGCACAACATGCCACCTTTGGCATAAAAACTCTCTTATTAGGTGCTATAATCTTAACACTTTGCCCCATAAATCCAACACCACAAAATACAACATATGGGTTATTGTCTGCTTGACATTTTCTTGCTAACTCCAAACTATCACCTGTAATATCAGCCAACTCAAAAACTTCATCTCTTTGATAGAAGTGCCCAACTACAGTAACAGGCAACCTCTCTTTTAATTTTATTATCTCTGCTTTATAATCCATAAAATCTCCATATTAACTTTTAGATTATTATACCAAAGTTTAATTATAGTAAAATGCTATAAAAAAAAGGATAAGAAAAAGATGCTCTCTTCAATAATAGAAGGTTTTTTTGATTTAATAGTAAGTTTTAATGGTATATTATATATTATAGCTTACTTAGTTGGAGGAATCCCATTTGGCTATATTTTGGCAAAATATTTTGGAAATGTAAACATAAAAGAATCAGGAAGCGGTAATATTGGAGCTACCAATGTACTTAGAGTTTTAAAACAAAAAGACCCAAAACTTGCTAAAAAATTAGGAGCACTTACGCTATTTTTAGATGCAATAAAAGGTGCAATAGTTATTTTAATTGCAAAATATATATTAGATGCTAACGATTTTACACTTTACTCAATTGGAGTATTTGCAGTTCTTGGACACTGCTATAGTCCATTTTTAAAATTTGAAGGCGGAAAAGGCGTAGCAACAGGTTTTGGTGTTTTATTAACATTAATTCCTATTCCTTCTCTTATTGCATTAATAGTCTGGTTTATATTTGCAAAATTGGTAAAAATCTCTTCACTATCATCATTAGTAGCTTTGCTTGCAATAATTATTAGTAGCTATATTTTATATCCAGATGGTTTACCAAATATCTATACACATGCTCCACTTCTATTAATTGCATTTATTATATTTTATAAACATATACCAAATATAAAAAGATTAATTACAAAACAAGAAGGAAAAGTAGTTTGACTATAGAGATTGAAAACTTAACATTTAATGCAATTATTGGTATTTTAAACTCAGAAAGAAAAAAAGAGCAAAAAGTAATTATCACTTTAAAAGCAAAATATAACTATAACAATAACTATATAGATTATGTTCAAATTTGTAATCTTATTAAAAAAAATATAAAAGAGTCAAAATTTAAACTATTAGAAGAGGCAATCGCCTCTACCTCTAAAATAATTTTAGAAAAATTTAATAATATCGAGTATCTTTATATAAAAATCTCAAAGCCAGATATCTTAAAAGATTGTATTGTATCTATCTCAAAAGAGTTTACCAAATAGTTACCAGCTATCATAAAGCTCAATAACTTGATATTGATACTCTCTTTTTACATATCTTTTAGGAGTCGATTTATAAAGACTCCTTTTGCTATACTTTTTGCGCTTTAAGACTCTTTTTTTTGCAACTCTTCTCTTTTTAACTCTCTTTTTCTTAACATATTTAAAATTAGACGCATTCCCATATATCTTAACCTTCATTCCAATCTTGCTCCATCTCCATAACTTCTTTGCTATCGATTTAGAGACTCTAATACATCCATGAGAAGCTGGGTATCCTGGAAGATAACCTTGATGAATTGCAACTCCTTTATTTGTTAATCTATGCATATATGGCATCTTTGCTCCACCATTTGGCTCTGGGTATTTATTTGAGACATGATATCTCTCTTTATCTAAAATTCTAAATGTTCCTCTAGGTGTAGCATGACCCTTTTTCCCTGTAGAAACATTACCACTAAATACAACTCTTCCATTCTCTTTTGCATATATCTTTTGTTTAGACAAATCAATCTCTATACTCTTTGAAGCATATAAACTACTTACATAAAATAGAGCTATTAAAATTATATATACTTTTTTCATAAATCTATTCCTATCCTAAAAATTTTACTTAAATTATAACAATTTATAATAAACATATATAAAAATATAACCAATTGCTCTAATAATTGTTCTTTTTTTTAAAAAAAGTTTAAGATTATATAGCATATAGCTAATTTTATGATATAATTTAAGAAATCTTTAAAATTATAAGGTATGAATATGAGAATACTGATTATAGAAGATGAAGTAACACTAAATCAGACACTTAGCGAAGGTTTAAAAGAGTTTGGTTATCAAAGCGATATTGCAGAGAGTTTAAGCGATGCAAGATATATGATAGATATAAGAAACTACGATTTAGTACTGCTTGATTGGATGCTACCAGATGGTAATGGAATAGATTTAATTCCAGAAATAAAAGCAAAAAGCAATAAAACTGCTATTATTGTACTATCAGCAAGAGATGATAAAGAGAGTGAAATTGCAGCTTTAAAAATTGGAGCTGATGATTATGTTAAAAAACCATTCGATTTTGAAATTTTGCTTATGAGAATTGAAGCAAAACTCAGATTTGGTGGAAGCAACATTATAGATTTAGGAGATTTAATTATTAATCCAGAAGAAGAAAAGATTATTTATAAAGGTGAAAGTGTTGAACTTAAAGGTAAACCTTTTGAGGTATTAACTCACCTTGCTATGAGAAACGACCAAATAGTATCTAAAGAGCAACTATTAGATGCAATTTGGGAAGAGCCAGAGCTTGTAACACCAAATGTTATAGAGGTAGCAATAAACCAAATTAGACAAAAATTAGATAAGCCCTTAGGTATTACTACTGTAGAGACAGTAAGAAGAAGAGGCTATAGATTTTGCTATTCGGAAGAAGCTTAAGAATAAATTTTTTATTAAAACTTATAGTTGCAATGGCAACTTTAGTTTTAATAACCTCTTTCTCTCTATATTTATATATTAGATTTAACTCTAATAGTCAAATTCAAAATCAACTCCAAAAACAGGCACAATTTCTATTAAAAGATAGAGATGCTCTAAAAGAGAAAATTAAAAATAATATCGACTTGCTAAAAAATAGTATAGATATAACAGCAAAAGTTGAAAAAGCTTCATTTATGAACTATAGACCAAAGTTTTTTAGAACAATAAAGATAAAAGATAAATACTACATTCAAGGTTTTTTCCCATACAATTTTCAAAATCAAGAGTATTTAATATTAACAAAAGATATTACAAAAGATATTAAATTTGAAAAAAAACTATATAAAGCGATAATTTTTATAAATTTAATTTCACTAGTTGTAATTATCTTTTATGCATTCATCTTATCTAAAATGCTAATTAAGCCAATAAGATATTTTAGCTCAAATATTGCAAAAATGAATGAAAAAAAGTTAGCAAAATTAGATTTAAAATCTATACCCCTTGAATTTAAACCTTTAGGTACCTCTATAAATCAATTAATTAGTAAAATTGAAAACTTTATATATTATAAAAAAGATCTCTTTATTGGAGCCGCTCACGAGCTTAAAACTCCTCTAGCAGTTATGAAGACAAAATCACAAGTAACACTTATAAAAAAAGATAAAACAATAGATTCTTTAACTAAAGCACTTGAGCAAAATATAAAATCGATAAACAATTTAAATGCAATTATTGAGTCTATTTTGGATTTTGGAAGAGCTGAAGGGGCTCAATTTGAAGAGGCTATAGATATTGATGTAATAAAATTTATAAATAGTTTAATAGATGAGTTTGAGATAGTTGCTATAAAAGAGGAGAAATATATTCAAAAAAGACTTAAACCAAAATCTTTAGTTATAAAAATCCAGCCAATGCTACTTAGACATATTTTACAAAACTTAATCCAAAATGCAATAAAGTTTTCACCAAAATCTAGCAGAGTATTAGTAACAAGCTTTTTATGTAAAGATAATTTAGTAATTAGAGTTAAAGATTGCGGACCTGGTCTTCCTAAAGATTTTGACCTTTTTGCACCATTTAAAAGGGGTAAAAACTCAAGTGGAACAGGATTAGGACTCTTTTTAGCAAAAAGCTCTGCAGACTCACTAGGAGCAACACTAACCTTAAAGAATCGAAAAAATCGTAAAGGTAGCGTTGCTACTCTTATTCTAAACTTACAAAAAGTTAATTAAATACCATTTATTCTTTTAAAATCTAGCTAAGTGACAATATTAAAGATTATTTAAGATTAAATAAGTTATAAAGGCATTGTAAAATAAAATTATAAAGGGTTTATATGGCATTGATGATTACAGATGAGTGCATAGCATGTGATGCTTGTAGAGAAGAGTGTCCAACTGAATCGATTGAAGAGAATGATCCTATATATATTATAGATTCAGATAGATGTACTGAGTGTGTTGGCTTTTTTGATGAACCACAATGTATATCTGTTTGTCCAGTAGATTGTATAATACCAGATCCTGACAATATCGAGAGTGTAGAAGAGTTAAAATATAAACTAAAACAGCTAGAAAACGAGCTTTAACTCTTATGCCTAAACGCGTAGCTATAGTTGATATAGGCTCCAACTCTGCTAGAGTTGTAATATATCAAAGAACTAGTAGATTTGGATTTCATTTAATTGCTCAACAAAAAGCAAAAGTAAGAATATCTGAAGGAAGCTTTAACAATGGTGGTATTCTTCAAGAAAAAGCAATTAATAGAGCAATTAATGCTCTAAAACTCTTTAAAAATATAATTGATGAGTATAAAGCTAGAAAAACTATTATAGTTGCAACTGCCGCTGTTAGAAATGCACCAAATAGATATGAATTTATTAGTAAAGTTAAAAAAGAGACCAATTTAAAAATAAAAGTAATAGATGGCAAAAAAGAGGCTTTTTTTGGTGCAGTTGCGGCAATTAATCTGCTTCCTATTCAACAAAACTCAATTAGTATAGATATAGGTGGAGGTTCAAGCGATATAGCCCTTATTAAAGAAGGTAAAGTTATATCAACTATATCTTTGCCAATTGGTACTATTACAATAAAAGAGCTCTTTTTTGATAAAAACTTACCAATAGATAAAGCAAAAGAGTTTATCAATAAAGAGCTAAAAAAAATTCCAAACGATTTTAAAGCTGAATGCGCAATAGCAATTGGAGGAGTACTCAGAGCTTTTGCAAAATCTATAATTGAAACAAATAACTATAGCTATAAAAAAATACATGCATTTAATTACAATATAGATGAAAATTTAGATTTAATAGAAGCTATATTAAATGCAAAAAATAGTAGTGATTTAGAGAAATTATATATTAAAGAGAATAGATATGATACTATTAAAGAGGGTGTATTGCTCTTTAAAGAGATATTAAATAAGCTTAAAATTAATAATGTTATAACTAGCGGAGTAGGTATTAGAGAAGGAGTATTTTTAAATGATATGTTAAGAGGAGTGGGAGGTAAATTTCCAAAAGAGCTAAATCCTAGTATTGTAAGCATTAAAGATAGATTAGATATCTTAAATTTAGAGACAAAAACAAAAGAGAAGATAGCCAAGATGCTCTATAATATATTAAAAGAGAAGATAGACAACTGCTACTATAATGAATTAATAAATGCCATAAAACTTAGCAATATTGGAAAAAGTTTAACAATCTATGATGAACATAAACATACATACTATTTAGCTTCTCAAGAGTTAAATTGGCAACTAACCCATAAACAAATGCTTTTAATTGCCGCAATTTTACGCTCTAAAGGAGATAGATTATTTTATAAATCATTAAAAAAAGAGCATAAAAAGCTATTGCCTTCAAAAAATATTTTAAAGTGGTTAGGATTTATCTATACAGTTAGTAATCTTTTATATGAACATGCCCCAAAATCAAAATTTAAATTTGAATACTCTAATAATATTTTAACTATATTTAGCAGTTGTAACCTATATCTATTTGAAGAGGATATTAAAACTCTTAAATTGCCAAAAGAGTTAGAGATTAAAATTATATATTAAATTGCACTACTTTTTAAAGTAGTGCTAAATTTTTTAGAATTTACTACCTATAGTAAATTCAAATTTAGAAGTTCTATCTCCAGCTTTTTTATTAAGTGGTTTTGCAAAAATAAGATTTATCGGACCAAATGGTGATTTCCACTCAATTTGAGCACCAACTGAACCTCTTTTTACTTCACTAATACTATCTACACCAATCATACCATAATCTAAAAATGCAGTAAATCTCATATTAGGAGCAAAATTTAATGGTACACTAGCCTCAATCGTATTAACTAAACTTTTATATCCTCCAATTCTATCTCCATCGCTATTATAAGGAGAGATAGAAGCTGGTGAATAACCTCTTACACCCCAGCTAGAACCACCAAGGAATAATCTCTCAGCTCTAGGAGCCAAACCTTTATCTTCCATATATCCTGCTCTAACTTTATATCTTAAAATTAAATCATATCCTAATTTATCTTTTAAACCCTTATATGCGGCAAACTTAAACTCAGATTTAAAATAGTTTGCATAATGCTCTTCAGCATCCCCTCCAAGACCTGCATATTCTAAATTTAAATTAGCATAAAAACCTTTTCTTGGAGTTAAATAATCATCTGTATTATCATATGTAATAGATGCAGTTAATGCTGACTTTTTATAACTTTCATAATCAATATTATATGTCTCATAATCGCTATAATCTACATCTGAATATATATAGCCAATAGAAGCGCTTAGGTGTCTAGTTAATTTTCTACCAACCTTTATAAATGCACCCTTCTCCTCTTTAGTATAATCGATAAATTCATATTGTTGATGATATATACCACCCGATAAACTATATAAAGAGTCAAATACTCTAGGGTCAGTTAAAGTAATAGCATAGTTATGAGATTTACTAGTCTTTTCTACTTGTAAACTATATCCAATACCTGTACCAAAAATATTTCTATCAGAAATTGATGCATTAATTCCTAAGCCATCATAACTACCATAACTAACTCCAGCTGTAATACTACCTGTTTGAGCCTCTTTTACTTTTACATCTAAATCAACACTATTTGCTCCAACCTTATTTGGAACAATCTCTACACTATCAAAATATCCTGTTCTTTGAAGCTCATCTTTACTATCTTTTAAATCTGTAAGATTAAATTGATCTCCAGGAGCTAAATAGATATATCTTCTTACTACATGATCTTTTGTTTTTGTATTTCCAGAAATTTTTACATCATTAATTCTAATTTTTTCACCAGGATTAACAATATATCTTACTGCAATTGTTCTACCTGCACTATCTTTTTTAAACTGTGGAACTGCTCTAGCAAAAGCATATCCTTGGTCAGCTGCTTTTTCTACTAAAAGATTTAAATCGTGTCTTAAACTCTCAACATTAAAAACTTCTCCCTGCTTTAATTCAAACTCTTTTTGAGCTTCTTGTATATTTACACCAGGAATTGGAGCTACTTCAATACTGCTTACTCTATATTGTTCACCCTCATTGCGTATATTAAAAGTAACTTCTGCACTCTTTGATGCAAAATCTGTTTTCATAAGTGGCTTATCTACAACAACATCAAGATAACCTCTTTTTAAATATTCATCTCTAACACGAGCTTGATCATACTCTAACTGAGATGGCATAGCCTCACCACCACCAGTAAGCCAAGAGAAAAAGCCACCTTTTTTATTTACAATATTGCTAGATAATATATCGCTACTAAGTTTTTTATTACCAATAAAAGTAACCCTCTTAATCTTAATAGGTTCACCTTTATCGATATCAAACTTAACTTTAACACCATCATCAGTTGGTTCAGCATTCACAGTTACTTTTGCATCTACATAACCTGCTTGTTTTAACCCCATCTCTAATGTATGCTGAGCCGCTTGAAGTGCCGCAATAGAGTAATTATCTCCCTCATGTATTCCTGTAGCCGCCTCTATCTTATCAGCAGATAACCCATTGCTACTAATCTTAGTAATTTTACCAGATAGCGAAGGTAATGCTGAGAATAGTGCTACAGATGTAACAACTGATATTAAAGCCACCTTTTTAAGCATTTAAGACCCCTTGTGTTAAAAATAAATTAATATCTTATAATACCCTTTTTTTCATAAAAAGTTATTATTTTAATGCATATTTGCATTTTTTATTTAAAAAAGTGCAAAACTAACCAACTTTTACAACTTTTACCTTAACATCTCCATAACATGCACTATTACCCTCAAGTGATGATATTGGAGGAGTTAATCTATTAACTCCAGCTACTGCATACTTAATTAATACACAATCATCTCTTAGATCATTTGTTAATTTAGCCTCTAATTTCAACTCTCCCCAAATAGATTTAACAATAACCTCTTCTCCATCTTCTATTCCAATATTTGGATTTAAATAAACAACTCTCTCAACTTCTCCAAATTGAGTATTTAACATCTTACTACTTTTTGGAGTTATTAGATAGTACTCATCTAAATCTTTTTTTATACTTTTTCTAAATCTTCTTAAAGCTTTTATATCTTCAAAATCATCATAAAACTCATCAACAAATTCAAACTCTTCATCTCCATCTTCTCCAAAACCATCTTTATATGGCAACTCTTCATATGCTGGAGAGATTAATCTATCTTTATCTCTAATAGCCTGTTTTAACCAAAAATTTATATAATACTCCTCCTCTTCAAGAGGCTCTAAATTAAGCCTTTTTAAAATCTGTGCTGTAAAATCATACTCACTTATTCCAATATCGCTATCGTAAGCTTTGTTCATCTTTTGCACATAATAGTGTCCATAAGATAATCTCACATCATCTTTTTCTAAAAAATTTTTAGCAGGAATTATAATATCTGCAAGCTTACTTGTCTCATTTTCATATAACCCAAAATATATTAAATTTTTAACCTTTTTTAACTCTTCAACTACTCTATTGCTACATGGCATACTAGCAGCTGGATTTCCACCTTGGACAATTACACTCTCATATTTAGAAAATGGTGTTACAGCTTTTAACTCACTTTTACAATCTACACTAAACGGGTTATTAAAGCCTAATCTTGAATTGCCTAAATAGCTTACACCACATCCCTCTTTTCCAAAAAGCCCCAAAATAGCCGCTAAAGCGTCTATTGCTCTAAGTGTTACATCACCTATCTCATACTTTTGCACGCCAACACCAACTAAAAAGACAATCTTTTTATTTTGCAATAATAAAAGCAAATCTCCTATATCATTTAAGCTTACACCAATATGCTCCAAAACCGCTTTTATTCTAAAAGTTCTAGTAAAGTCATAATAATCTTCATATTCACTTGCAAACTCATCTAAAAACTCTTTATCTTCACTATTTTCCATTATAATAAATCTAGCCAATAAAACTGCTAAATAGAAATCTCCTCTTGGCTTAATTTGAATATGAATATCAGCCTCTTTTGCAATTTTTGTCTTAACGGGGTCAATCACAACTATTTTTTTACCCTTGATATATGGCATAATATGCGAATTTGTAACTGTTAAATTTCTTCCCCAAACTACTACTACTTCGCTCTTTTGAATCTGCTCTATTGGCAATAGCTTATTTACACCTCTTGAAGCCAATATACCTGCTTCTCCTGCACCATCACAAAGAGTCCCTCTTGTTATTGTTCCATTTGCTCTTTTTGCTAAAAGATTGGTTACCTCTTGCATTACACCAAAATTGCCACTACCTCTCCATAAAAGCCAAGAAGTATTCTTTAATACTTTAGCAACCTCATCTAACGCCTCTTCTAAAGAGACAACTTTACCTCTGACAACTGGCTTTTCTATCCGTTTAGCTTCGTGAATATGTTTATACAAATGTGAGCATAATACTCCATTTGTAAATGGCATACTATCACTTGCAACCAATTTAGTCGGATTATTAGAATCACAAATTACGCTACATGCATCATAACAATCTAGTGGACATGCTGTATTTATCATTTTACCTCTACTTTTATTAGTTTTGAAAAAGTTGTAAATGGTTTTAAAATAATCTCTGCTCTATATGAAGATATATTTTGCTTATCTGCAACTTTCCAAACTTTAAAAAATTTTAAATTTGTCTCTCTCCCATCTAAATATATCTTTTTTTTATCTAAATCTTTTATATCATCATAACTTAAATATACAACCAGCTTAGCTTTAGATATATCTTGTATTGTAGCTATTGGCATTCCAATATTCACATACTCTCCACTCTTTACATTTAATGAGTATAAATATCTATTTTTTACAACTATACTCTTTTTTTCTATTCTATCTTTTAAAACAGCAATTTTTTGTTTTAAAGAGACCCTTTGATTTTTTAAATTTAAAATTTTTTCTAAAAGAGTACTATATTGACTTTTTGCACTAACATAAGCACTATATAATGAATCTTTTTGACTAATAGAACTACTACTAAGAGGTGCTACTTTTTGATACAATTCTCTCTTTTTTAAAAAGCTTTTTTTAAGCATAGGAATAATATTTTGATTTACCTCAATCATCTTATTAACCAACTTTAATGATTCAATCGAATTTTTTAAATCTAATCTATCTATTTTATCATCTATCTTAACTATTAAACCATCTACAATTTTACCCTCTAATTCGCTTTTAGCCTCTACTACTTTGCCATTAACCTCTGATTTTATAGTAATAGTATCAATTGGCTCTAATTTAGCATAATATGTCTCAGCATAAATAGATAGATTAAATATAAAAATAATAAAGACTCTCTTAACCATTATATCTCACTTATTTTTTTGAAGAATATATCATAAAGTTATAAAATTTAAGTTATATATCTACAAAATTTAGGCATAGCTATAAGCCGGGTTCTGTATTAGATAGTTATTTATCTTAGGCTAGATGTTACCATCTAGCTCTTGCGAAGCGCACAAATGCAAGGCTTATACCAGGCGCTTCTTGCTACGGATTGGGTTTACCTAGCTACTCATATTGCTATAAGTACTGGTGGGCTCTTACCCCACCCTTTCACCCTTACCTACTAACTGTAGGCGGTTTACTTTCTGTTGCACTTGCCCTTGGGTTACCCCAGCCGCCCGTTAGGCGGAATCCTGCCTTGCTGTAGCCCGGACTTTCCTCTGCAAAATTACAGCAACTATCTGCTATGCCTATATTAATTATAACATATTTTGACATTCAAATACAATAGTGCTATAATATATAAAAAAATAAGGAGATAACTTGAAACTAAAACTTATATCTTTAGCAACAATAACAGCACTATTTATAAGTGGATGTACAAATAATAGAACTTTAGTTAGAGATGATAGCTACTCAAGAACTCAAAATGGAGCCTTAATTGGTGGAGTTTTAGGAGCAATTATTGGTACTACTCAATCAAAAAATAAATTAAAAGGTGCATTGATAGGAGGTGCGGCTGGTGCGGCTGTTGGAGCTGGAACTGGATATCTTTTAGATCAACAAGCAAATGAAATTGCCGAAGCTTTAGGAACTGGTGTAAATAATGACCCTCTAGCGGCACTAGACCCTAATAGAACTATTGTAGTATCAAAAGGCGATAAATATGTTAAAATTATGTTTAGAGACTCTATGATGTTTGCTGTAAACTCAGACCAACTACAACCAAGTGCTAGAGAAAAAGTATTAAAAGTTGCTCAACTTCTTAGAAGATATCCTCAGACAATTACACAAATTGCCGGCTTTACAGATAGTACAGGAAGCTACTCTTATAATTATCAGCTATCGCAAAGAAGAGCTCAAGCAGTTGCAAATGTTATTAAATCTTATGGTGTAGCAAATAGAATTTATGTAAAAGGATGCTCATATAATAAACCTCTAGTTCCAAACAAAACAGAGGCTCAAAGAGCTTTAAACCGCCGTGTAGAGATATATCTATATAACGACCCAAGATATGCAATAAATCCTTGTATGTAACAGGTTCTCCTGTTACTTCTCATTATACTTTTTTAACTCCAATACCCTTTGTGCTTTTTTACTACCATTTTCTGCCGCTTTTTTATATAAAGCTAATGCTCTTTTTTTATCTGGTTTTATATCTCCAAAACCATTATCATATATAACTGCTAATGTATATAGTGCATCTTTATCAAATTTTTTTGCCTTTTTTATTGTATCTTTTAAATCACTAGCACTTAAATTAATCTTTATTTGAGTATCTCCATCTATCTTTACACTATTATTAATACTTACACCCTTTTTATCTATATGACTGCTTAATTGTAATAGACTTAAAGCAATTTGTGCATCTTCACTACCAAGCTCTTTTGCTTGAGAGTAATACTTTTTAGCCATATTCAAATCTTTTTCTACACCTTGACCATTCTCATAAGCAAATCCAAGCTCCATTAAAGCTTGTTTATCTCCCTTTCTTGCCGCCTCTTTTAATTTAGATAAATCCATACCACCAAATATAAATATACTTAATATAACTATTAAAAAAACCTTTCTCATACCCATCCTTTATGATAACTCTAAAGCTCTATTATAACAATCTTTCATTGCCTCTATAAAAGCAGACCTTAGTGCTCTATCTTCTAGTGTTGCAACTCCTGCTATTGTAGTGCCACCAGGAGAGCATACCATATCTTTAAAAAGTGCTGGATGTTTATCTTCTAATACACTGCCTACCCCTTCAAAAAGAGCTCCTAAATACTCATACGCTTTATCTCTTGGAAGCCCCAAATTTACCGCACCATCAGCTAAAGCTTCTGCAACCATTGCAAGCCAAGCAGGTGAAGATGCCGCAAGACCTGTTGCAATATCTAGCTCTTTTTCGCTATTTAGCCAAATAGCCTTGCCAATCAAAGATAGTATTTCTAATGCCTTCTCTTTAAAACCAATATCACCAACAACGCTAGTAACAGATTTTAAATTCATTGCCGCAACATTAGGCATTGCTCTAATATAATATCTGCTATCAATCTTCTCTTTTATCTTTGCTATTGGTGTGCCAGCAAGTATTGATATAACCGCTTCAGCTTTTCCACTAGCTACTATGCTATCAAGCACTTGAGGCTTTATTGCAAGTATTACTACTTTTCCATCTATATTTGGAATATCTGTATAAGTTGTAATATTTGGATACTCTTCTTTAATCTCTTCTAATCTATCAATACTCTTTTCAACTACACAAATATCATACTTGCTAAGCCCTTTTAGCATTGCTGAGCCCATATTGCCAGCACCAATCAAAACAATCTGCATAACCACTCCATAATATTTTATTATTGATTATACATAAATTTTTTAAAAAAAAGAAATTATAAAACATCTTAGAATATTATTATTTATAATGAAGTAGAAGTTTTAATTTAATTTGTTGTAGGTTTGATGGTTGTTTGAAGGAGCGCACTATTGTGCATATTTGTAAATCTTACTTTAAAATGCAATAAAATAGATTAAAAAATCTTTCTATGAAGTAGAGGTTTTAATTTAGTTTGTTGTAGGTTTGAAGGTTGTTTGAAGGAGCGCACTGTAGTGCGTGAGTGAAAACTCCTTCAAAAATGCAATAAAATAGATTAAAAAATCTACTTCATTGACTCTAATGCATATTTTTTTCCTAACTCATAAGCTTTTAAGTTAAGCTCATGAACTTTTGGTGGAACTTTAGAGAGCATTGTATCTATAAGAATTTTCTCATCTAATGCTTTTGTATATGTATTTGCAATTGCAAGAGCAACTACTGATTGTGTAATAACATTACCAACCTCTTCTTTTGCAATTGTAATAATAGGAATCTCTACAATGTTCCACTTTTTTCTATCTTCCTCAGATGGGAATACAAGGTTTGGCTCAATTACTATTGTTCCACCCTCTCTTACTCCATTCTTAAACAACTGATAACTCTTATCTGCAACTGATAACATAAAGTCAATTTGACCATCAATTGCATATGGATACCAAAT
>CAZCOI010000067.1:0-2823 GCA_964500335.1 uncultured Nitratifractor sp. | reverse complement strand
GATTTTAAAAAAGTATAATAACTCAAATTATTATGCAATGGCTGTTTATCAGCTCTCAGAAGAGATAAAAAAGAGAGTAGAGAAAAAAAGATAAAAAATCTTTTTAAATTATATAAAGTATAAAATCGATATTTTTTGAAGAATGATTGTTTTTTATATCATTAAAGAAGTATTTTGAATCAATAAAAACCCATTACGATAAATTATTGTTTTTTTCTTTATTTATGTTTTGCCTATATTTTTCAATTTCCTCTGAAGTCATTAAAAGACCTTTTGTGTAAGAAAAAATTATTAATAATGCTACTGGTAAGCTACCAAAAGCCAAAACAGGTTGCCAACTTACAATTATAAATAATAAAGCTAACATAAAATGACCAAAAAATATTAAACCTATTCCATTTTCAAACCTTTTAGATGAATTTAAATTTTTTATATCTACATCGGAGTATTTCTCATTAAGAAGAAACTTAATTATTAATAAATATATTATAGCTAATACATAATACCAATAATTTTCGGATACACCAAAAATATCTTTAAGTTTTATCATTACTATTAATGATACAAATGGAGCTATTATAAAGAGATAAACGCTCCATCTTGCAACTATATATGCTTTTATCAATCTTAATCTCCTAAGTGGGTATTGTATTATGGTGAACTTTAGTCAAGAACTATTTATTCATGGAACATTATAGCGTAAGTTGCAATAAAATATGGATTAATGGGACATAATGGGTTTTGGTTATTAGTATATTGGTATATTAGTTATTAGTTATTGGTTATTTGAGTTAAGATTTTTCCGTATTCTGTAATCAGTAATCCGTACTCCGAATGCAAAATGCGCGAAATTTTGAAGATTTTAGTGTTGAGAGTTCAGAGTTAAGGATTTAGTTTAAAAAAAATCTTATTAGCTTACAGCTTTAGCTTTTTAATTAGTATATTTGTATATTAATAATTGATTTAATTATTTCACAATTTCTAGGTATAGAAAGAGAAAATAAAGATATTTTAAATTATGTTGCTATACCTTTAGATTTTTCTAATATCTTATCACTTTTGACTCTTTTACAAATTTAGATTATTTGATACAGAAGTAATAAGTTCTTCTTTTTTAATCTTTAAAATGAATAACCAACTCCTATTGTAAATACATTTGTAGAAAATGTCATATCGCTTTTTGGGCTACTGATTGTACTAATGCCACTTATATTTAAAGAGACATCTTTAACTTTCCATTCTCTATATCTCCAACCAACAGTTGCATAAAGCTTTGAGCTTAATATTCCTATATCTGATTCAAGTACCTTAAATTTTAAACCTGCACCTACTTCAAAATAACTTCCATCTACATCAAAATCAGCTTTTGCATAATCATTTTCTATGTTAGCTCTTTGATAAGCGTACACGCTATTTCCATAAATAGATATTATGTCAGTCAATTTTTTTTGACCATAAACCCCTACACCTATTTTATATGTTAGAAAATCGGTCTTGCTTTTTTTAAAATATTCAGCAACTGCTAAATTTGCTGATATGGTTTTAGATATAGATTTATTACTTTTTATATATGGAGCAGAAATTCCCACATATAAACCTAAACCTAAATAATCATTTTCAGACTCATGTAAAAAATCATATCCAACACTTAAACCAACATCAGCACCAGCTAATCTATATTCAAGTTCTGGTATTGTAATATAATTACTGCCATCTAATGACTTTATATAATCATTTGCTATAGATGCACCAGTGTTATAATTTTTTTGAAGCTGTTTCATTTTCTTGGAATCAAAAACTGTAATATCATAACTATAAAACCATTTTGAATTCAAAAAATTTTTATGATTCTCAACTAAAGAGTAAGTGTCTATATCATCGCTTATAGTTTTATTTAAACCTAAAAAACCACCTTTTAAATCTATAGTTCCATGTCCCCATTGCAGTTCTGCAGATGATAAAAGTGTTGTAGTTATCAATGAGATAGCTAGTATTTGTTTCATATATTAACCTTAATTTACAATTTTGTATAATATATTATACAAAGGATATTAATTAGTGTCAAGTGCAATCCAAAAATATACCAATATGCAAAGCAAATATGTACCACAAAGTAACAAGAAAATCTTTTTGCATAATAACGATTGATATATTGGTAATTGGCTACTAGCAAAGTTGGCTGAAGGAAGATACAAGGATATGAGTAGTTAGGGTACGAGAGTTAAGGATTTAGTGGTAGTGGGTAGTGTATTGGTTATTAGTATATTAGTATATTTGTAATTGGTTATTTGTTATTTGAGTTAAGTTTTTTCCGTAATCAGTAATCCGAACTCCGAATGCAAAATGCGCGAAACTTCTATTTCTGGTTATTGGTTATTAGTATATTGGTATATTAGTTATTGGCAAGGTAGAAGGTAGAAGGGTGAAGGGTGAAGGATTTAGGGTTAAGAGTTTAGAGCTAAGAGTTAAGAGTTAAGAGTTAAGAGTTGAGGATAGCTTAATGCTTAGTTCTTAATACTTATTGCTTAGTGCTTATAGCTTAAAGCTTTTTAGGTGGTAGGGTGGGTGTAGAAATGTTTAATGTTTAATGTTGAATGTTGAATGTTGAATGTTAAGCGGTTTTTGGCAAGAGGTTACTAATAGCTATTTATTTGGTTATTGGTTAATTGGAATTATTTAAATTTAAAAAAAAGGAGAAAAGATGAAAACTTTTACAATTTACAAGAACTATTTTATTTTTAAAGGAGTTAAAAAGAGACTTAAAGAGAGAGAAAGGATGCGTCATGAATGGTGGAGTTAGGGTTAAAGAGTTAGAAAAAAATA
>CAZCOI010000066.1:0-4716 GCA_964500335.1 uncultured Nitratifractor sp. | reverse complement strand
AAAGGCGATTTGGTTCCTCTTGAAATCGTTTTAAATACGATTGTAAGCGCAATAAAAAATGCACCAAAAGATATAGTTATTATAGATGGATTCCCAAGAAGCGTTGAGCAAATGGTTGAGTTTGATAAACTTTTACAAAACGAAGATAATATAGAGCTAATTTCTGTTATTGAAGCAAGAGTTAGCCAAGAGGTGGCAAAAGAAAGAATTTTAGGCAGAGCGGCAGAAGCGGCTCCTGGCGAGCAAAGAAGCGACGATAACGAAGAGGTTTTTTATAGTAGAATGAAAATTTATAACGAACCGCTTGCCGAAATTCAAAAATTTTATACCGATAAAAACTTATTAAAAGTAATTGACGCCGAAAGAGAGTTAGAACCGATTGTCCAAGAGATGGAAGCTTTCGTAATGCAAAATATCTAAAGAGAATTTTTTAATTCTCTTTACTTGCTAAATACTCTTCATAATTTCCTTCAAATATCTCTATTGTTCCATCATCTTTAACTTTAATAATTTTATTTGCAAATGCATCAATCAATTCACGGTCATGAGTTACACAAATTACTCCACCCTTATATTGATGAAGAGCTTCTCCTAGTGCAATAATTGCTTCTAAATCTAAATGGTTGTTTGGTTCATCTAGTACTAAAAAGTTAGCACTATCCATCATCATTTTACTTAACATAATTCTATGTTTCTCACCACCTGAGCATGCACTAACTAATTTTTCTTGTTCTTCTCCAGAAAATAGCATTCTACCAAGACACTTTCTTATCTCATCTATATGCCAATCTTTATTATGTCCTTGAATCCATTCGTAAAGTTTTTCATCACTATTTAAAATCTCTGTAGTATTTTGCGGAAAATATGTAGGCAAGACCGTCTGCCCCCACTTAACACTTCCGCTATCTGGCTTTAAATTTTTAACTATTATTTCAACCAAAGTTGTTTTACCAACTCCATTACCTCCAATAATTGCAATTTTATCACCTTTATTTACCTTAAATGAGACTCCATTTAAAACTCTATTTTCACCATATGATTTATAGATATCATTAACTTCTAAAACCTCATTTCCTATCTCTCTATTTATTTTAAAAAGTATCGAGGGGTCTCTCCTAGAAGAAATTTTTACTTCTGCAATATCTAACTTTTCTAACTGTTTTTGCCTAGAGGTAGCTTGTTTTGCTTTTGAGGCGTTAGCACTAAACCTTGCAATAAACTTTTCAAGTTCTTCTTTCTCTTTTAATTTTTTGTTTCTTTCTAGTTCAGCTTGTTTTTGCATTAGATTTGCCGCAATGTACCAATCATCATAATTTCCAGTAAACTCTCTAATAGTTTGAAAATCCAAATCTAAAATATTTGTAACTACAGAGTTTAAAAAGTGTCTATCATGAGAAATAATTACAACAACACCTTCATATCTATTAATCTCCTCTTCAAGCCAAGCAATTGTATCCATATCAAGATTGTTTGTAGGCTCATCTAAAAGTAAAATATCGGGTTTTAAAAATAAAACTTGTGCTAAAAGTATTTTAAATTTATCTCCACCAGTAATTGTACTCATCAAGTTATCATGCATATCTACAGGAAAACCAAGAGATGTTAAAAGCTTTTCTATTTTAACTTCACTCTCATATGTTGGGTCTTCTTCTGCACAAATTATCTCTAATTCTGCAAGTCTGTTATTTACTTTATCATCTTCAAAGTTACCTTCCATATAAAGCTTTTCTTTCTCTTTTTGAGCTTCATATAATCTTTTATTACCATAAAGTACTGCATCTTTTAGTGTAAAATCTTCAAAAGCATACTGATTTTGTCCAAGCATACCAAGTTTGGCACCAGGCTGAATTTGTACTTCTCCTTCACTTGGCTCAATCTCTCCTGCTAAAATTTTCATAAAAGTTGATTTTCCAGCACCATTAGCACCTATTAAACCATATCTTTTACCAGCATCTAAAGTAATATTTATATTTTCAAATAAAACTCTTTTACCATACCTTTGTGTCAGATTTACCGTACTTAACATAGACTATCTCCTAAATTTTCCTGCTTTATCTACAATTGCTTCTATACAGTTACCTTTAATATTTTTAGCACCATTTAATAGTTTTGAAAAATCTCTGCCTTTCCCTTTAATAGATATCCAAACTTCACTTAAAATTCCTCTTTTGCACTTTAATGCTACTTTATCTTTAGCACCTTTTGCCAAAAGTCTGTTTGCTAAAAGTTTTATATTTATTGCTTTAACTCTTTTACCTAAATTTGCTCTTAAATATTCACCTAAAGTCTCATCTGCTCTTTTTGTTAGAGTAAGCGCATCTAAAAAGTACTCATTTGCATCTTTAGAATAACAAGTCCCATGCTTATAATATTCATGTCTTTGCAAATTGCTTTGACTACCTGGCATATAAATAGCCATCAGCTCTTTAACCTCTTTTGATAAATTTAACTTTGGCAAAGCATTCCATCTTTTTGCTTTATCCAATTTAATTATCTTTTCATCTACACCGCAATATACATTATCTCTTGGTTGTGGCCAAAGCCCATGAAGCACCAAATGGTTTTTTGCTTCGCCTCCGTCTCTTTTGCACTCTTTTTTATTTGAGTGAGTTTCACAAAAAGAGTTGTGCCAACTTAAAACCAAAACAGAATCTAAATTCAACTTAACACCACTAGATAAACTACTACTATTCTTAGAAGATGTAGTCTCTTCAAAACAACTAACACTAACCCATCTTGTAAGTGGATTAGCTGAAGGCACTTTTATTAAATAGTTACCCTTTTGCTCTCTTAAAACTTCATAACTACTACCTTTATGTAAAATTACACTACCGCTATTTTTTGTGTGTTTTAAGTTATTATAAGCTTCACATTCGCTCTTTGCAACCATATCTTTAGCAAAGGCTATAGAACCAATTAATAAAAGTAAAAAAATTTCTCTTCTCATTAAAGATCCTGTTCAATTACTTTTTTAAACTTATTAAAATAGATATCTTTTAACTTATTTAGAGGCATTAAAATATCATCAACTTCAAAATTCTCACCTCCAACTACTCCAATCTCTTTAGCTTCAACACCTAGCTCTTTTGCTAATACTAAAAACTCATTCAAATTATCTTTATTTAAAGATACTATTGCTCTGCTTGGTGTTTCATCAAAAATCTTTATATCTTCTAAAGTACTATTAACCTTAACACCTCTATTGGATATAGCACAAACTTTAGCAAGTGCAATTGCCAAACCTCCAACATTTAAATCTTTTGCGCTATTTAAAAGCCCTTTTTCGTTAGCTCTAATAATAAGTTCCCATAAATTTAGCTCATCTTTATAATCAAAATTGCCAACTTCCCCTTTTATCTTGCCTGCAACCTCTTTTAAAGCTAATGAACCACCAAATTCACCTTTTGTAACACCAAGCATTACAATAATATCACCATCATTTTTAAATTTAGAACTTAAAACATTATCTTGAGACTCATTTAAACCAACCATTGCAATTGCTGGTGTTGGAAAAATACTAACACCATTTGTTTCATTATATAACGATACATTTCCACTAACAACAGGCGTATTTAGCGTTGCACAAGCCTCTTTAATACCCTCGCAAGCTTTTGCAAATTGCCACATAACTTCTGGATTTTCAGGGTTTCCAAAGTTTAGACAATCTGTAATTGCAAGTGGTCTAGCACCACTCATAGCAACATTTCTACCGCTCTCCATAACTGCAAGTGCCGCACCCTTAAATGGGTTTAAATAACAAAGTCTTGGGTTACAATCGCTACTCATTGCTAAAGCTTTGCCGTTTTCTTTTACTCTAATTACACTTGCATCAAGGCTTCCAGGATGTTTTTTTGTATTTGTTTGAACTGTTGAATCATATTGAGAATAAACCCAAGATTTATCAACTACCTCGTTTGAGTTAATTAAAGTTTCAAAAATCTCTTGATTCGAGTGTTTTTTTATCTCTTCAAGCTCTTTGCTTATATCTTTAATTTCGTCTAAATATTTTGGTTTTTCAATCGGTCTATCTAAAATTGGCGCCTCTTCACTAACAGGATTTACCGGAATATCAGCAACCTTTTCTCCATGCCAAAATAGCTCCATTCTGCCGCTATCTGTAACCTCTCCTATAACTTCAGCATCTAAATCCCACTTTTTAAATATCTCTATAACTTTATCTTCACTCCCTGCTTTTGCGCAAATTAACATTCTCTCTTGCGATTCACTTAACATAAACTCATAAGGTGTCATACCCTCTTCGCGCGCTGGCACTTTATCTAAATGCATTATCATACCGCTTCCGCTTCTTCCTGCCATCTCAAACGAGCTACTTGTAAGCCCCGCCGCACCCATATCTTGAATACCTACAACATAATCAGTTTTAAATAGCTCCAAACAAGCCTCTAGCAGTAACTTTTCGGTAAACGGGTCTCCAACTTGAACAGTCGGGCGAAGTTTTTTAGACTCTTCTGTAAAGCTATCGCTACTCATTACAGCTCCGCCAAGTCCATCACGCCCGGTTTTTGAGCCAACATAAATTACAGGGTTTCCAATACCTTCTGCTTTTCCATAAAATATCTCATCACTTTTTGCTAAACCAAGACTAAATGCATTTACTAAAATATTGCCGTTATAACAGCTCTCAAAGCTCATCTCGCCACCAATTGTAGGAACACCCATACAGTTACCATAACTTCCAATACCATCTACAACACC
>CAZCOI010000065.1:0-1794 GCA_964500335.1 uncultured Nitratifractor sp. | reverse complement strand
CAAAAAGTTTGGTGATATTAGTGCAAAGATAAGAGCAGCATAGTTAAGAGAGTCTGGCACAGCATAGTATTTAAAATCTATCATACTAAGAGCCAAAAGCATAGAAAAACTAAGTGCAATAAATGGTGCATACCAAACAAGACCAACTTTAAGGTATATTCCAACCCATAAAAAGCCATTAATTGCTTCAACTATTGGATATTGTGCCGAAATTTTTGCTTTGCAAAATCCACACTTGCCACCAAGAACTAGCCAACTAACAATTGGTATATTATGATACCACCTAAGGCTATTTTCGCACTTTGGGCACCTTGAGGGTGGGTAGTTTATGCTAATATTTTCAGGTATTCTATATATCAATACATTTAAAAATGAACCTACACTTATGCCAAATAAAAAGACAAATAGTACTGTTACAATATTAAATTCCACCAAATTTACGCTCTCTTGTTTTATAGTTTTTTATAATCTCTTCTAGCTCATTTGGCGTAAAATCTGGCCAAAGCGTATTGCTAAAGTATAGCTCGCTATATGCAATTTGCCACAGCAAGTAGTTTGATAATCTTAGCTCTCCACTAGTTCTAATAAGCAAATCTACATCGCTATATGGTGTATCCAAAGCAGATGAAAGAGAATCTATGGTTACTTCTTGTTTGCTGCTTATTAAAGAGTTTACAGCCCTTACAATCTCATCTTGAGCACCATAATTTAGTGCAATTATTTGAGTTAGTTTAGAGTTATTTTTTGTAGCCTCTTTTAGGTTTTCTATTGCTTTTTTTAACCCTTTTGAGAATGGCTCTAAATCGCCAATTGTTTCAAACTTAACCCCATTTTGCATATAGGTCTCTAGCTCATTATTTAGATACTTCTCCAAAAGCTTCATTAAGAAGTTTACTTCCATCTTTGGGCGTTTCCAATTCTCTGTGCTAAAAGCATAAAGAGTTAAAGTTTTTATCTCATCAATATTTGAGCAAAAAGTTGTAATTTCTCTAACAACTTCAGCCCCTTTTTCGTGCCCTTTTGTTCTGGCAAGTCCTCTTTGTTTAGCCCATCTGCCATTGCCATCCATTATAATTGCAAGGTGTTGTAATTGGTTATTTTTGCTCATTATCTAACTCTTTTGAAAATTCAATCAATTTAAATGCTACATCAACTTTTGAAGCTAGTGGAATTTGATAGCTTTTATCTTTGGTTATAAAAGTTATCTTATTCATATCGCTACCAAAGTTGTTCTCTTTTGTTAAGATATTTAGTGCAACTGCATCAAGCCCCTTTTGTTTTAGGGCTTTGTTGGCACTATCAAGCGCAATGCTTTCATCTTTTTCTGCTTTGAATCCTACAGCTACAATGCCATCTTTGTCTAGTGATTTTAGTATATCATCATTTTGTGTCAGTTGTAGAGACCACTCATCTCCTAAGGCATCTTTTTTTAGTTTGCCACTCTGTTCAAATTTTGGCCTGTAATCAGCAATTGCTGCAGCCATAAAAAGATATGGTTTTTTTCTAATAACAGAGACAGCTTGAGGATTATTTAGACTAGCTTTGCTAACTTTACCTTTTTTTGCAACTCTTATGCAGTCTGTTATATACTCTTGCATTTCGCTTGCACTATCAACTTCAAGTGTGTATATATTGCTTGGAAGTGTGGTATCTTTTTTGGTTGTAACTAAGCAGACATCTGCTCCTTTTAAATATAGTGCTAAAGCTAGAGCATTTGCCATTTTCCCGCTAGAGTGATTTCCAATAAATCGCACATCATCAATTGATTCTCTTGTGCCTCCACCACTTACTACT
>CAZCOI010000064.1:0-1736 GCA_964500335.1 uncultured Nitratifractor sp. | reverse complement strand
AAGATTAGCGATATTAAAGATTCACTCAAAAGATGTAAAATTATCAAAAGCAGTAGATTTAGAAGAGATTGCAAAAGCAACTGCAGGGCTTGCGGGGGCTGATTTGGCAAATATTATTAACGAAGCAGCACTTCTAGCTGGGCGCCAAAACAAAAAGCAAATAGAGCAAAAAGATTTGATGGAAGCAATCGAGAGGGCATTTGTAGGACTAGAGAAGAAAAATAGAAAGATAAATGAGCTAGAGAAGAAGATTGTAAGCTACCATGAGAGTGGACATGCACTAATGGCTGAGCTTACAAAAGGCGCTACAAGAGTTACAAAAGTATCTATTATTCCAAGAGGTCTTGGAGCGCTTGGATATACTCTGCATTTGCCAGATGAAGAGAATAGATTTTTAAAACAAAAGCATGAGCTTATGGCTGAGATTGATGTATTGCTTGGTGGACGCGCTGCAGAAGAGGTATTTGTAGGAGATATCTCAACAGGAGCTGGAAATGACTTGCAAAGAGCAACAGATATCTTAAAAGATATGATTACAAAGTATGGTATGAGTGATGTTGCTGGATTAATGGTGCTAGAGCAAAATAGTGGCGGTGCCTTTTTAGGCGGTGGTCAGGTTGTAAAAGATTATAGCGAGAAGATGGCAGAAGCTATTGATGATACAATTAAAACTATCTTGGATGAGAGATATAGCTATGTTATTAATACTCTAAAAGAGTATAAAGCAGCAATAGAGAAGATGACTGCTGAATTGCTAGACAAAGAGGTAATCGAGGGCAAAAGAGTGCAAGAGATTATCAAAGAGTTTGAGATAGAGCATGGTAAAGTATCAAGACTTGCTCATATCCAACAAGAAAAAAGCGATGAAGAAGAGAAAGATCAAGCTTAATTATATATTGCCAAATCTCTTTACTGCTGCATCTATTTTTGTAGCAATTATAAGTATAGTTAGCTCAACTGCTGGCAACTATGAAAAGGGAGCTTGGCTAATTGTTATGTCTCTGTTTTTAGATGGATTAGATGGCAAAATTGCAAGGCTAACCAAAGGAGAGAGCAAATTTGGAGTAGAGTTTGACTCTTTAGCCGACATTGTTGCCTTTGGTGTAGCACCTGCAATGCTTATTTATATGCAAATTGGCAAAGATTATGGCAAGTTTGGCATACTTGCTGCTGCTCTTTTTGTTGTGCTTGGTGCAGTAAGATTGGCAAGATTTAATATAACAACTCACTCTATTGACTCTAGCTTATTTATTGGTTTGCCTATACCATCGGCTGCTTTGGCTTTGGTCTCTATTTCACTATTGGAGAGTAAATACAATATTGTATTTTTAGAGCCAGTTGCACTTGCAGTCTCTTTGGTTGTTGCACTACTAATGGTTAGTAATATTAGATACTTCTCTTTAAAAAAGGTATCGCTAACTAAGGGTATATCTTTTAGGGTGCTAGTTGCTCTGGTTTTATTGGCATCTTTGATATATCTATATCCAATTGAGTCGATAAATATTATATTTTTTATATATATTGCCTCTGGTCCAATAAGAGCTATTTGGGCAATGCGCAAATTTAAGAAGATTTATTACTCCCCCAATGAATAGTCTTAACTTTTGATGTAGTGATTTTGTTCATAATCAAGGCAGATTTTTGAAATACTAGCCGTAGCTAATTCGAGAAAATCTAACGCAGAGTATGGACAAAAGCACTACACCCTTCGGGGAGAGTGTAAAGCGGCAATCTGT
>CAZCOI010000063.1:0-1979 GCA_964500335.1 uncultured Nitratifractor sp. | reverse complement strand
GTTTTAGCTTAGATGCATAAACTTGAGGAATCTTTAAAATATACTCATCATTGCCAGTTATTTGAGTGTGTTTATGGTTTTGCGGTAATTTTAAACGAATTTGCAAATATTTCGAATCGCTTCTATTGATATCTACTACTTCTATATCATTTGGCATAGAATCTAATATAATTTGAGCGATTTTTGTTTTGTTATACTCAAAGTCTAATCTCTTTGGCTCTATGCCAAACTTTTTAGCCTTTTGTAAAATATCTAAACTTGCTCCCACTCCTTTGATAGTGCTTGTAAAGTCGTTATTTACAAGTGTTTGGTTAATATCATGCTTAGTAATACCGCTATAATCGATTTTACTTTCGCTTAAAAAGTAGCCCTTAAAGTGGTTGTTGTTTTTTCTAATATCTGAAGCCTCTTTGTTGTACCAAAGCGTTACTGCATTTGCATCCAAATCAAAAACATTATTAGATAAAACTACATCTTGCGATGCATTTATATTTAGACCTGCCCCATTTATTGTATTGGTAAATGTGCTAGAGCCCTCATATCCGTTTTTATATACAGTGTTATTAATGAGGTCTGCTTTGTCAACTAAGTTTACAACCATTCCTTTGCCATTATATGCAACTATATTATCTTTTATTAAATATCTGCCGTTGTATCCGGTTCTATTACTGCCATCTGGGCTGTCAAATTGTCTATTGCCCTCTTGCACTAAAATCGCCTCTCCCTCATCTATAACAAAAGTTACATAATTTTTTATCCAATCTCTTGAGAATACTCGTTGTTGTGTGCCAAATAGCAAGTTATTGACAATTTGATTGTAATGGGTATCTGTATCTTCGTCATCTAATTCAGGTGCTGAAATAACGCCAACTGCAGTAGTACCTTGAACTGTCCACCAGTTTGTATTATAAACTATATTGTCAACTATTTTTACATGTGTTGCATTGTATCCCTTTATACCAGCAGCTGGAACATCATGCACAATACAGCCTCGCACTGTAATATCGTGCGTTACGCCATCTTTAGCTTTATTTATTGCAATACCGCCACCATTATAGTATTTATCTCCACTCCACCAGTTTTTAAGAGCATCTTCAAGTGTTGTCTTGTTTGCAACTCCTTCAACCTCTAAATTTTCAATAGTTACATAAGAGCTATCGTTTACACTAATTGCACCATAACCATCGCTTAAAATCTTAACAAGCTCGTTGCCCCAAGGTCTAATTACAATATCTTTACCCTCTTGCCCATGACATCCATTAACTCTTACAAATGCACTATGAGAAAGATTACCATCAAGATAGTTGCTTGCTTTATATATGCCACCTCTTAAGTATATAAAATCTCCAGCATGTGCTACTTTACAAGCATCATTAATTGTTGTAAATGGTTTATCTTCGCTACCATTAGCGCTTTTGTCTCTTGGCAGATTTAAATCTACAAAATAGCCATTTTGTGTAATATTTTTATCTTTTACATGCAACAAAATCGTATCTATTTTTTTAGAATCTTTTAAAACGGTTACATTCACATCTCCAACTTGCGATTTGCTTGGAGACCAAGTAAGAAGCCCGTTATTTAAAATTCTCATACCCTTTGGTGCGTTAATTAGCTTGTAGTTACCTTTGCTTTTGTACTCTTTTTCAAAACTTTGCGCAACCTCTATTTTTGGAGTTGAGTCTAAATTTAAATTAACTTCAAACTTATCTAAAATTAAAGCACCACTTCCATCAATAACCTCTACACCCATCTCTATACCGCTCATATAGGTTTGTGGTATATCGCTAAATTCTACTTCGCTTAAATAATCTAGTGCCTCTTTAAAATCTATCTTAAAGCTTTAAGTTTTTGTTTTTGCAACAAAGTTTATAAAAATTCTCTTTTTGCTTCCATCAAAATCGTCACTTTTATAAACATCAAACTCTATTCCACCAAAACTCTTTTGCCCAAGCAAAGTTCTATGCGGATGAAAACCATCT
>CAZCOI010000062.1:0-5462 GCA_964500335.1 uncultured Nitratifractor sp. | reverse complement strand
TTTAATAAAATTAGCGTAGATGGCGACACCTCTACAAATGATACAGTGCTTTTAATGGCAAATGGGCAAAGCAATGTATATAACAAAGAGGCTTTTAAAGAGGCGCTAAATCGCATTACTTTTGAGCTTGCAATGATGATTTTGCGCGATGGTGAAGGAGCAAACAAGGTTGTAGCTTTTGAGGTAGTTGGAGCAAAAGATAATTTGCAAGCCAAAAAAGCCGCTGTAAATTTGAGTAACTCTTTGTTGGTTAAAACTGCACTTTTTGGGCAAGATCCAAATTGGGGCAGAATTGCCTCTACAATTGGAGCTAGCAATATAGAGTGCGATGAAGATAAACTTGAAATTTATTATGATGATTTATTAATTTATAGCAAAGATTATCCAGAGCTAGATAGCAAAAGAGAAGAGCAAGCCTTTAAGATAATGCAACAAGATAGCTTTAAAATTAAGTGCGATTTAGGAATAGGCGATGGAGAATATACATCTTATGGATGTGATTTAAGTTATGAGTATGTTAAAATTAATGCAGAGTATAGAACATAAATTAATCATTTACACTAAAAAGTTTACAAAAAATAAATAATAAAGATGATATAATATTATATATCTTAACTAAAAAAAAGGACAATAGATGTTACATGAATACAGAGATGAAATAAGCGAACTTAAAGTTAAAAATGCACATTTTGCTAAAATTTTTGAAAGGCACAACGAGCTTGACCAAAAAGCAAAAGATGCAGATGAAGGAAGACTCCATTTAAGTGAAGTTGAGCTAGATAAAATAAAAAAAGAGAAACTAAAGCTAAAAGATGAAGCGCTACATCTAATCTTACAATACAAAAAAGAGAAAGAACAAACCAGTTAAAGAGTAAGGTATCAAACTTTTGATACCTATATTTGAAGATAACTTAAAACTCTAAAAATTAACAAATTCAAAACTCCTCCAGCAAATCCAGCTAATAAATCATCGCCAACAACACCCAATCCGCCTTTTACTTTTCTATCAATATAACCTATTGTTGAAGGCTTCCAGATATCAAATAATCTAAAACTAACAAAACTTAAAGCAATTGCAATATAGTATATATATTGATTTTGCCAAATACTCAAACCTCCAAAAGTAATAGCCATAGTTAGCCAAACACCAACACTCTCATCTATTACAATAGATTTATCATCATGTATGCCACCATCTTTTTCGTAGTTGTTTATCTCAATAATTGCAATTATAGATACAACAATTACTACAGTTGTTAAGCTACTTGCTCCTAAATAGTAAATTATTAATAATCCAAAAGGTATAGATACAGCCGTACCAACAGTTCCAGGCGCAATAGGCGATAATCCACTACCAAAAAATGTTAAAAAGAGTCTTCTAAGATTCATTTTTTACCTTTATGTTAAAGAGCTTGTCTGATAAAGCTCAAGTAATTTAATATAAAAATCTTTCTCACTTCTTTGCTCAAGCAAACCACTGCTTAAGAATATCATATCATAAGTCTCTTGAAGATTTTTTATTCTATTTGGATATAAAGATGATATTATATGAGCTGAAATCTCTTTTCTTACCAAAATTGGAGGAGGCAATATCCCATTTCTTATTAACTCCATTAAAGATTTATAGTGATAGTGTATATGGTGATGCTGACCATGAGGACAAGTATTTGTATTAACCAAAGTTTTACACATATCACAATATACATACTCATCTAACAAGACTATATCTATTCCTATATCTTTAATTGTATCAAAAACTGTATCCATCTCATTTTGGCTATTATAAATCATACCTAATGCTCTATGGTTTCTACCAACAATCAATTTTGTACAACCATAATTTTTAGCAACTGTAGCATCTAAAATAAGCTCATTTGAACCTGCAAATATATAACTATTCTCAAAAGGAACAATTAAAACTCTATTATTTGGCAAAAAGTTCTCTACAAATATCTCTAACGACTCTTTTCTAACTTTATAATCTAATCCCTCATTTGTAAAAGGCTTTATTAAGAAAATTACTAAAATATCTGAGTTATCTAATGCTTGTCTAATTACTCTCTCATGAGCTCTATTTAATGGATTTGCTCCTAACATTAAACCAGATACCCTTTTAGCATTGCACCGTTTTATCTTATTTTTAACCATCTCTATACTATTTTTAATTTGTGGATACTCAACCCTATACTCTCCACTAACTGCCCACTCCCCTAGCCTATTTAAAGCCCTTTTTGCCGCTGGATGATTCTTATCTGTTGTTGCATAGATATTTTGAACTCTCTTATTTGGGTCTATCTTAAATATCTCATCAACTACTAGCTCCCCTACTTTTATCTCATCGCAAATTAAAGTTACTTTTTGATTCTTTTTAAATTGCTGAATGTTTTTTTCATTTATCTTTCCCTTAGGGGCTAAAATAAATGAAAAAGGCATTGGCAAACCTTTATAGTATCCTGTAGTATCTACCTCTTTTGCCTCATCCTCTCCCATCAAACCATTAACAGGAGTCAAAAGCCCTTCTTGCACAATAGCAAGGGAAGAGAGCGCCTCTTTATCTATAAAAAGTGTATCATTTCTTTTTGAAAAGCTCAAATTTTCTCCTCTTCTCCCAGAGACTCTTTCTTGAAATTCCTAACTTTTTACTAAGTTCTGTATCTGGGTATTGGTATTGGTATTTCTTAATAATATACTGAACATACTCATTTATAGTTAAAATATTGCCTTGATCGTACATTTTATTGTTTGCATTGAGTGTAATCTTCTCATATGGGGTCTCAATAGATGCATCAAGAGATGAGATTATAAACTGTTTACCCTCCAAAAGTTCAAAAAGTCTATCCCGCTCCTCTTTTTTTAATTTATCGACCCTAGATATATAACCTATCTCTTTCTCTTCTAAAGCTCTTACTTTTGAGCGCCATCCATCTTTTTGTAAATTAATAAACTTTAATTGTCTTTTATGTCTATTAGCAATATCTAAAGCAACTTTATCTGCAACCCTTTGAAAATTTGTATATACTATAAAAGGAAGGTTTATATCATTTATATTATAATCTACCTCAACCTCATCTATTATGCTATCAATTAACTCTTTATAAAAAATATTCTCTTTTTGGTAAGTTTTATACCTATAGTAGTGTTCTATCTTTCTTATTAGCTCTTCTATTATAAATGGCTTTATAATATAATCTTTTGCTCCCATCTCAAGAGGCTTAACTACAGTATCGTTATTTATATAATTAACCATTAAAATAATTACTTTATCTTTAAACTTTTCAATTAACTTTAACGGGTCTTGCCCAGGAATTGTAGTAGATAGTAAATATATATCGCCTGTACTATTCATAGCATCTGTTACAGAGCTAAAAATCTCTGTTTCAAAATTTCTATTGGCTAATTTTGAAGCCATACTTTGTGCTAAGTATAGTTCATTCTCTATAATATTTATCTTCATTGTCTCTCCCATTGATAATAATTTAATGTAGCAGTAGCATAAACTAAAACACCCTCTGCCCTTCCTATTGAGCCTAATTTTTCAGCAGTTGTTGCTTTTATATTTAGACGACTTTGACTTATTCCTAACAAACTTGCTAATTTTTTGCTCATTTGCTCTTTGTATGGTGAAATTTTTGGAATTTGTGCAACAATAGTTAAGTCACAGTTTGTAATATCATATCCAACACCCCTTATAAGTTTTACTACCTCTTTTAAAAGCTCTTTACTATCGGCATTTTTATATCTGCTATCTGTATCTGGAAATAGCTCTCCTATATCTCCAAGCCCACTTGCTCCAAGCAAAGCATCAATTAATGCATGAATTGCAACATCTCCATCGCTATGAGCCTTAAACCCAAAAGCAGAATCTATCTCAACCCCGCATAAGAACATCTTTTTATTCTCTTCAAAAGGATGAACATCAACACCAAAACCAGTTTTTGGTTCATTAATTGGAGATTTTAAGCAAGATAGTAATTTCAAATCATCTTTATAAGTAAGTTTATGCGCATCAATTGAGCCTTCTACAAAAATAACCTCTCTATTCTTACTAAAAAATAAAGAGCTCTCATCACTAAAACTCTTAGCATCTTTTAAAAGGCTTTTAAGTGTTTTTGTACAGCTTAATTGAGGAGTTTGTACCCTTAATAGCTTCTCTCTATCTATTGGTCTATTATCATAATATACTGTATCGCTTACTTTTATTGCAGGAACAACACAAGCACCCTCTTTTGCGCTCTCTATTAATCTTTTAACCAAATCTTCTTTTATACAGCACCTTGCAACATCAGTAACTAAAACAAATTTAGAATCAACAGCTTCCAATGCATTAATAAGAGATTCTTGCCTTGTATCTCTCCCACCCTTAACAAAAGTAAAATCAGCAAATTTTCTCATTAATTTAAGCTCATTTTCATTACCTACAACTACAACTTGAGCAAAATTGTAATACTCTTTTAATCTATTAGCTACAAAATTCCACAGTGGAGTATCTTCTTGATATAGCCACTGTTTCTTAGTAGGTAACCCAAATCTTGTAGAGTTACCAGCCGATAGTAGTATTAGCGAGATATCTCTCATTAAACTCCCTATTTTTAGAAGTAAATATTATTGCAATTTTAACCAATTTTACTTAAAAGTGTAACTTTTTTTAACACTAAGTGTAAAAAAAAGTAACATTTATTAATTGGGTAGTTATAGCAAATAGGATAATTTTTATCCTATATAATAGCTATTTTAAAATTGATTTAAGAATTCATTGGTATAAATTGAGATATGCCAAAGCATAAATTGGTTAATATAATAAACTTCAAATATAAACGAGGATATATTATGAGAGAAGAATGGCTTAAAAAAAGAGATGGCGATAAAGTTAGAACCCAAATGTATTATGCCAAACAAGGCATAATTACTGAAGAGATGGAGTATGTTGCCAAAAAAGAGAATATCGATGCAGAGTTTTTAAGAAAAGAGATAGCAAGAGGAAGATGCATAATTCCAGCAAATATAAACCACAAACACCTTGAGCCTATGGCAATTGGCATGGCAGTTAGTTGTAAGATTAATGCAAATATAGGCTCAAGCGCATTAGCAAGTGATGTTAATGGTGAGATAGAGAAGGTTGATGTTTGCTTAAAATATGGTGCCGATACTATTATGGATTTAAGCACAGGCGGCGATTTGGATAAAATTAGAGAAGCCGTAATAAAACACTCTAGTGTACCTATTGGAACGGTGCCAATGTATCAAATCCTGCACGATATAAACGATAAAGTTGAAGATTTAACAATTGATATGATGTTAAAAACCCTAGAAAAACAGGCAAAGCAAGGTGTTAGCTACTTTACAATTCATGCTGGATTTTTGCTTCGTTTTATGCCACATATTGCAAAAAGAAAGATGGGAATAGTAAGTCGTGGTGGCTCACTGATGGCGGCTTGGATGATGCATCACCATAAAGAAAACCC
>CAZCOI010000061.1:0-1853 GCA_964500335.1 uncultured Nitratifractor sp. | reverse complement strand
AGATATATTTTGCTTATTGCAATAAGCAAAATAGGTTTTAAATTTGAGCGTTTTTAATAGTATTGTTTTTAAAAGGAGTAATTTTATTAATAGTTTCTTGTAGCTCTTGATTTTTTTTATAAAGCTCATATTCATTTTGTAAATTTAACCATAGTTGAGGTGTAGTGTTAAAATATCTTGCTAATTTTAAAGCCATAGCTGGTGTTATACCTCTTTTTTGGTTAATAAGCTCATTTATTGCACGAAATGAAACATTTAAATCTTGCGCCAATTTAGTTTGGGTAATTTTTAACGGTATTAAAAACTCCTCTTTTAAAATAACTGCCGGATGTGTTGGTGCTCTTTTTAGTTTAAACATTTTATCTCCTTTAGTGATAATCGACAATAGATACATCGTAGGCATTGCCATTAATAAATTTAAAAATAATTCTATATTGTTTATTTATTCTTATAGAGTAAAAATCTTTTAAATCACCTTTTAACTTTTCTAATCTATTAGCTGGAGGGGCTTTTAAATCCTCTAATCTAATAGCATTATTTAAATAATCTAGTTTTCTTAAAGCAACGCTTACAATTTGAGATTGAAATTTTTTACTCTTACCTGTAATATAAAGGTTTTCACTCTCTTTATCTAAAAAACTTTTTATCATATTACATTATAACATATAGTATTATAAAAATCAATATAATAAAGCTTAATTCGTTAAAGTTTTTGCCAACAGACCACAATTAAACAACTTTTTAAAGTAATTTTTATTTCTAAAATTTTAGTGTATTTAACTATCTTTTAAATAGTTATTAATATTTACTTTTGCAATTTCTGAAATATAGTCTAGGTTTTCTTTTTTGTAATTTTTAGTTTTTCTAATAAGTTTTAGCTTTTTTTCTACCCAAAGTTTATCTTTGTCTGCTTTTGAGATTATTTTTTTCATTTTTTATCCAATTAAATTAAAAATTTATTACTCTATTATAGCATATTTTGCAATTATAATTTTTTGTATATGTAAAATATATTAACAAACCGATTACAAAAATGCCAATAACCAATATCCAATCTTTAATATTGTATAATTACGCAATTTATAATAAGGGCTAGGTATGATAAATCCGCTTAGGGGTATGAAAGATTTGGCATTTGATGATGCTAAAAGATTTAACTTTTTTTTAGAAACTGCAAGCAAAGTTGCAAAGAGATATGGATATGAGTATTTAGAGACACCTCTACTTGAAGAGACATCTCTATTTAAACGCAGTGTGGGTGATAGTAGCGATATTGTAAATAAAGAGATGTATCAATTTATTGACAAAGGTGGCAATGATGTTTGCTTGCGCCCAGAAGGCACTGCTGGGGTTGTAAGATTTTTTATTAGCAACAAGCTAGATAGACAGCAACAAAAATATAAGTTTTTCTATTATGGACCAATGTTTAGGTATGAGCGTCCTCAAAAAGGGCGTTTTAGAGAGTTTCATCAGTTTGGATGCGAGAGTTTTGGTGAGCCAAGTGTATATGAAGATTATACTATTATAGAACTAATGAGCTCAATTTTTAATGAGCTTAAAATTGGCTATAAGCTAGAGATAAACTCTCTTGGATGTAGCGAATGTATGCCAAAATATCGCCAAAATTTGGTAGAAGAATTAAACTCAATCAAAGATGACCTTTGCCAAGATTGCCAAAGAAGAATTACAACAAACCCAATAAGAGTGCTAGATTGCAAAGTAGATAGCTGCAAAGAGTTGCTAGCAGATGCACCAAAGATTACAGATAATCTTTGTCAAAGTTGCCAAGCAGATTTTAAAAAGCTTACAGAGCTTTTAGAAAAAAATGGCATAGAATATACTATAAACAAAAA
>CAZCOI010000060.1:0-56513 GCA_964500335.1 uncultured Nitratifractor sp. | reverse complement strand
AATTGTCAAGTACTTTTTGCCTCTTTTTCACTTTTTTTTGCGTTTTTTTACCATTAGAAACTTATAGTTCCATTTTTAGGTATTATTAATACTCGTTGCTAAATATAATATCTATACTTTGTTTATCTTTACCAACTTCTAAATCTGTATGAATAGATTTTGTTATATCTATTCTTGTTTTTACTGATGATTTTTCACCATCTTGATTATAATATACTGTAATATTCTTACTAACATTTTTACCTATACTAAAACCATTCTCTTTAACAGCTATATGATCTAATTTAATTCCAATTGAACCTAAAAAAGATTTTGCTAAACTTCCACCTATCATATTTAGCATTGCTTCTTTATTATGAGTTCCTACTGCACTTGAATCATCAAAAAGTAAATAAGCTAAAATTTGTTCTTTTGTTAATGGCGGATTACTTCTAAAATATAATACAGTTCTATTTGGCGTTCCTGATATATTTATATAAATAATATACTCTTTTCCTTCATATTTCAAATCTATATTAATATTTGGAGAGCTACTTTTACCTTTGAAAGTTATTACACCTTTTGTAACTATTAATTTTTTGCCATTAAGAGTATAATAGCTATCCTTTTCTATATTTATAACTCCTCTAAAATCTGATAAAGTGTTATAATTTTTTTTAATTGTCATATTAGGGGTAATTTTTATATAACTATTATTATATGTATATACTAAACTATTGCTACTTGTAATTTTAATATTTAATTTTATATTTTTAGCAAAGTTTGTATTCTCTTTTTCTTTTTTTCTTTGTAAAATTATTATATCTTCATTATCAGCAACATTTTTCCTAGTTATTGCATTTTTTATTTTTCCTTCTAATATATTTATAGTGCCACTTATATCTTTTTTATTATCTTTAATAAATATTTTAGAATTAATTGCAATAGCTACCTTTGCTTTTTGACTATCTAGTTCAAATCTATTTGAATTTAAATCAAATTTACCACTATTGCTATCTATATTATAATATCCTATCAGATTTAAAGAGTCATTTATCCAAAATTTTTCAAAATTTAATTTATTATTATTTATAGTTATTAAAGAGTTTTTATTTGAAAAAATCTTATAACCATTTACATTTAAACTATATTTATCAATTTTTATACTATTTTTCGAATATCTGCTATTTATATTTAAATTTTCTATAATATTTTCATTATCAGATTTATATACTATTTTAGAAGAGTTAATTGTAAATATAATATCATTTGTTAAATCTCCTTTAAAATCTATATTAAGCTTTCCATTGGCATTTAATGTTTTTATAGTATATACTTTTGATATAGAATCTAGTGCTTTTTTAATAGAACCAATATTTATTTTACCTTTTAAATTATTATTTATTTTTAATATATCTATATTTAAACCATTTAACAATATTTTTGAATTTAATTTAGAATTTTTAAAATTATATATTATATTACTATTTAAGAATCTATTTTTTAGTTTAATTTCTAAATTATGATTATATGTAAAAAGCATATCAAATTTATTTATATGATTATATTTTATATTTTTAAACTTCTTTAAAAGTATTGAACTTTTAGGAACAACAACTAATAATTTACTATTTAATATTTTATTATAATTCCATTTACCATTTAAATTTAGAAAATTAGTTGTTAATTTAATATCTCCTTTTATAGGATATAATTTATTAAAATTTAAATTACTTTTTATTAATAATCCACTTATTTTTAAATCTTTTAAATCTATAGGCAAAACAAATATTTTACTAAGTTTTACATTTTTTAGATTCTCTATTTTTATTTTTCCTGATTTATAGTTAGTAGTAAAACTAGCTTTAAAATAAGATGAAATTGCACTAGCATTTAAAGTTTTAGTATTACCTTTATATTTTACTTTTAAATTTTGCAACAGTTTATTTAAAGTGTTATCTAGTAATATTAACATATTAGGTTCTAATGTACCAAAATAACTAAATTTATTATCTTTATATACTAAAGTATTTTTTATTTTTGATTTTTTAATAATTGGATAATTAATATTTGCATCTATTTTCCATATTAAATTTGAAGTTTTATAATTATATATAAAACGATTTTTAGAAGATAAAATATCTAATTTTTTTATATTTTTTAATATGTCTTTACCTTTAAGTAATATTTTCATATCTAAAGATTCAAAACCAAATCTACCATCTACTAAAAGTTTCTCAAAATTTTTTGCTTTTAAAGGTAATGAATATTCATCTAATAATTTCTGTTTTGGTTTATAAAAACCTTTTGCATAAAAATTATTTTTTTTAATATCTCCTTTTAAACTAGCCTCTCCCCAAGGACTTTTTACATATGCTTCTAATTTACCTTTATTAAGATATAAATTATCAATCTTACCTTCTATATTTTCTCCTAATAAATATCCTTCGTTTATAATAAATGGCTTAAATGAGGCATTCTTTCCATTCATAGATAACTTTTTAATAATAAATTTTTTTGGTAAATCAACTAATTTATTTGTACTTTTATCCTCATTATTAGCAGGTATTAATTTAATAATTTTATCAATATTATCAGAAATAATATTGATATTGTTAAATATTAAATCATCTGAAATTACTATTTCTCCTTTTATATTTGCTAAAGTAGAATCTAAATTAACTAATAAATTATTAGCCTTTAACTCCTTATTTAATAGATTATACTCACTATCTTTTATATCTATTTTTAACTTATTTACTACTTCTTTTTGAAACTTATAATGATTAAGTTTTATTTTAGCATTAGAAATATATATACTATTTAAAGGTATAATTTTATCATTAGATGAATTATTATCACCTATTTTTATACTTTTTAATAAAGTCTCTAATCTATTTGGTTTTTTAATATTTGTTTTCAAACTATTTATTGCTAATCTATTATTTTTATAATTTGTATCAATTTTTATATCTAACTCTTGGCTTTGATAATTAAAATCTAAATTAGCTTTCTCTAAAAAAAGTTTATCAACATTAAATTTAGCATCTTTTATATTTAAATTTAAATTATTAAGAGATATCTCTTTAAGTTTAAAAGGTATTAAAGTTAAAGATGCATCTTTTACCTCTACAACTTTTGGAGTGAATGGGCTATTTAATAACTCACTATTACTTCTACTCTCTTTATCACTTTTTAATGACTTTAAGATAGAGACTAATTTTAAAGAATCTAAATTATTCACATCTATTTGTATAATTTTTAATATTTTATTTCTAAACTGCCCTTTAAATGACACATCCGCTATATTACTTTTTGATTTATATTCCAAATTTCCTATATAAAACTTATAATTACTATAAGAAATCTTATCTACTTTTAGCATTGCTTGTAAAATTTCAATATTATCAATAACAAAAGGCTTTATAGTAAGTAAAATATTTTTAAATTCAAAATTTAAATCAATTTTTACAGAAGATGAATTATTCTCTGCTGGTTTAAAATCTGAAACAATATCTTCTAAAACATCTTTACTAACATCAATTAAATGAAGTTTATTAACAGAAATAACACCATTAATTAATTTTAATGGATTAATTTTAAGTTCTACTTTTGAAGATAACTCTCTATTTTTATAACTTAAATGAGTTACTTCAAAACCTCTAAATAAAGCACCATTTACTTTAGTATAATTAAAACCATACTCTTTTATATTTTTAGCAATATATTTATTAAAAAAATATGTACTACTAACAAAAGAGTATAACCCTACTATCAGTAATACTAAAAAACTTATAATATATATAAACTTTTTCAAAATGACTGACCTAACATAATAGAAATTGCATAATCTTTTGTATTATGTATATTAAATCCAACATCTATTTTAATTGGACCAATTGGTGTTTTATATCTTAAACCAAAACCTAAAGTATCTACTCTTTTACCCTTAAAATTATACTCCTTTTGGCTTATCATAGTACTATCAAAAAAGATTGCTCCATAAAACTTTTTATGTATTTTATAGTTTGCTTCTAACTGTAAATTTAAAAAACTTTTCCCTCCAAGAGTACTAAAACTTTTATTTGAAATAATATATCCAATTTTATCTTTTCCGTAAGCTCTATTACTAAACAATCCCCCTCCATAAAAGAGTTTAGAGGCAGGTAGATATAAACTTTTTTCATGTATAGCACCAAATTTTCCAACTGCAGATAGTGTTAAGTCTCCAAATGTTTTAATATATCTACCTTCAAATAAATATTTAAAATACTCTACGCCATTATCACCATATGATAATCCATATTCACCATATAATTTAAAATAATAACCATTTTTAGGGTCAATTTTAGAATCTCTTTTATCGTACTCTATTGAAATATAAGGATATAAAATATTAAAAGTACCGCCAATTTTTGATGTGATATCATCGTTTAAATCTATTATTAACCTTTCTAATTCTAAACCTAATTTTAAATTCCACTCTTTATAGCTATAATTTAAATAACTATTTATATATGCTAATTTCTCTAAATAAGCACTATTTTTATCTAATGAAAAACCAGCTAAAATATATAAATCGGTATAAAAATTATAAAAATTTAAAAAAGCTGGTGTAAAAAGCTCTGCTGATATATCTTGCTTATCTTTTGATATTGAAGTTTTAATAGAAATTTTTTTAGCATCACCTAAAAAGTTTCTTCTCTCCCACATAAGCTTACCTCTAAGCCCAACCTCGCTATCAACTCCTAAAGCTAAAGTATATCTTCTTAATTTGCTTCTTTTATCTAAAGATATAGTACTATCAACATATTTACTCTTTGTATCTAAATTATATTTTATCTGAATATCTGCAAATGTATTTAAGGCATTTAAACTAGTATAACTATCTTCAATTTTTCTAATATCAAATCTATCACCTTCTTTATATCTAATTCTTGATAAAATAACCTCTTTTTTTATATCTTTTGGTCTCTTTTGTATATATATTTTTCCAAAATAGCAGATATCCTTTTTATCTATATCATATTTAAGTTTGGCTGAATGGTTATGTAAATTTATATATGCTTTTGTATCTACTTTAGCATTACAATATCCCTCTTCTAAAAGCCTTTTTTTAATACTGCTTTTAATTTTATCAAATCTCTCACTAGAAAATATATCTCCAATTTTCCAATCAACTATTGATTGAATATCAAAATTTGAATCTATCTTTATATCAACTACTTTTATAGCTTCACCTTCATCTATCGATAAAAAAATCTTATTTCCTATTACTTTTAAATCAATTTTAGAATCAAAATATCCTTTATTTTCTAAATATCCTTTTAAGGTTGGTTTGATATTTTCTATAAAATCTTTAGTAATAATATCTTCATCGCTCCAAAAATTAAAAAAATCTTTCTCTTTTGCACCTATTGCTTTAGCAATACTCTCTTTATTTAAATTTTTAGAAACTTTTATTATTAATTGATAATTGCTTGTTTGATTATTTTCTGCATATAAAAAAGATGTAAATATTATTAAAATTAATATAAATATTCTCATTTTCTATCCAATTGTAACTATTTTATCTGCCGCCCATTTTGCCAAATCTTTATCATGAGTAATTAAAACAATTCCCATTTTATCTAATAAAGAAACTAGAAGTTTCATTGTCTCTAATTGAACAATATTATCTAAAGCACTTGTTGGTTCATCACAAAGTAACAATTTTGGTTGCATTAATAGCGCTCTTAATATACTACACCTTTGCAATTGTCCTCCAGATAACTCATGTGGTAGCGAATTTAAATTCTCTTCTTTTAAAGATAGCTTTTTTAAATATTTATTATACTCTATATCTTTTGCAACCTCTAAAATTTGTTTCAAAATAGTATAAGATGGATGAAAAGAGCTATATGGGTCTTGAAAAATCCACCCTATTTCATCTCTTTTTATTACTCCTGATATTGGTTTTAAATTATTTGCTATTAATTCAAATAGAGTTGATTTACCTACTCCACTTTTTCCAACAACAGCAACCAACTCCCCTACTCTAACTTGTAGTGAGAAATCTTTTAATAATAACTTATCACTATTATAACCAAAAGTTAAATCTTTTATATCTAAAACTATCTCTTTATTCATAGCTATTTTCTAATCTGTCCATTACCATATATTTTATATTTATATGTTGTAAGCTCATTTATCCCCATAGGACCTCTTGCATGAAGCTTATTAGTAGAAATACCTACTTCAGCACCAAAACCAAATACTCCCCCATCAGTAAATCTAGTAGATGCATTTACATAAACAGTCGCGGCATCTACTCTATTTAAAAACTCCTCAGCTATGCTATAATTTTGTGTTATTATCGCTTCTGAGTGTCCAGAACCATATTTTGCAATATGCTTGATTGCTTCATCTAAATTTTCAACTAGCTTGATACTTAAAATATTTGCTAAATACTCAGTATCAAAATCTTTAACTGTTGCCTCTTTTACTTCAATAAATTTAAGTGCTTCACTATCTGCTCTAAGCTCTGTATGCTCTTTATCAAATGCCTCTTTTAATTTTGGTAAAGCCTCATTAGCAATACTCTTATCAACCAATAAAGTCTCCATTGCATTACAAACACCTGGTCTTTGACACTTTGCATTAATTGCAATCTCTATAGCCATATCCAAATTTGCATCTTTATGTATATAGGTATGGCAAAGCCCTTTATCATGTTTAACTACAGGTACAGATGCATTATTTGATACATATCTAATTAAAGCCTCTCCACCTCTTGGTACAATCAAATCTACATACTTATCTTGTTTAATTAAATAAGTTACTCCTTCTCTTGAACTATCTGGAAGAAGTGATATTATCTCTTTTGGCAAACCATTTTTTTCTAAAACATCTTGTAAAACTTTTGCTATAGCTCTATTTGAATTTTCTGCCTCTTTCCCACCTTTTAATATAGCTACATTCCCACTTTTAAAACAAAGTGCTCCAACATCAGCAGTTACATTTGGACGAGATTCATAAATAACACCTATTACACCAATAGGAACACTAACTTTTTCTATTCTTAAATTATCTTCATTAATCCATCCTTCTATTACCCTACCAACAGGCTCTTTTAGCTGAGCTATCTCTCTTAAAGATTTTGCCATAGCTTCTACTCTACTTTCATTAAGTAAAAGTCTATCAACCAGTGCACTACTTAAATTTTGCTCTTTTGCATTAGTCATATCAATACTATTTTGCTCTATAATATATTTAGAACTATCTTCTAGTGCATTTGCCATATCATTTAAAATCTCTCTTTTTAGTGCGCTAGGTAATGTAGCAATAATTGAACTTGACTCTTTTGCTCTTTTTAAAAACTCTTCCACAATCTACTCCTCTTCTTTTACTTTAAATATTTTACCCAAAAATGTATTATTACTACTATTTGTATCGTTCTCTTCTAATGTATAATTATCATCTACAACAACTTCAGGTAAGTTAGAATCGTTATTATCTTGAGTCTCTTTTGGTTTTTCGTAGTTATTTACAATTTTAATATATTTAAAAATAGCTTCAATCTCTTTATTTGTTAAATAATATTTTGGCATAATCTTACCACCACTTAATATTGCTTTTTTAAAATTTTTTATATCTAAAGCTCTAATATCTGGACCATAAAAATTTATTTTAACTCCATCTTTATTTAAAAAAGAAGCAATATAAGCCCCATCACCTAAATCTCCATGGCAACTTGCACAACTAACACCCCTAGGGTTTTTATAAAGCATCTGACCATACTCAAATTCAGATATAAAATCTTCCCCAGATAGAAAAATTGTACAAACTATTAAGATAAACCAATTTTTCAAATGAGACCCCTAATCTTTTTTTGGATATAATACCCAAATTCTTTAAAATAAAGGGTTAGTATGACACTAATAGATGGTAAAAAATTATCAAAAAAAATTGAAGAAGATATATCAAAAGAGGTTAATCAGCTAAAAAATAAAGGTATAGTACCAGGACTTGCTGTAGTATTGGTTGGAGATGACCCTGCAAGCCACACCTATGTATCGATGAAAGAGAAATCTTGCAAAAATGTAGGTTTTTATTCAATAGTTCATAAAATGCCAGATACTATTACACAAAACGAAATAATAGAAACAATTAAAATGATGAACGAAAACCCAAGAATAGATGGTATTTTAGTTCAGCTCCCACTACCAAAGCATATTGATACTACTAAAATCTTAGAAGTAATTGACCCTAAAAAAGATGTAGATGGATTTCATCCTTATAATATGGGTAGAGTAGTAGAAAACTTAGATGCTTTTGCACCTTGTACTCCTCTTGGTGTTATGGAGATGTTTAAAGAGTATAATATTAGTTTAGAAGGGAAAGATGTGTGTGTTGTTGGAGCAAGTAATATTGTAGGTAAACCTATGGCGGCACTTTTATTAAATGCTAATGCAACTGTTACAATTACACATATTTATACAAAAAATTTAAAAGAGCATACAAAAAAAGCAGATATAATTATTGTTGGTGTTGGTGTACCAAATTTAATTACTCAAGATATGGTAAAAGATGGAGCGATTGTTATTGATATAGGAATTAATAAGCTTGAAAATGGTAAGCTTGTAGGTGATGTAGATTTCCACAATGTTAGTAAAAAATGTTCATTCATCACACCTGTTCCAGGAGGAGTTGGACCAATGACAATAGCTATGCTTCTTAAAAATACATTAAATGCGGCAAAAAGAAGAGCAATATGAAAAACTTTTTAAATAAAATATATAAATTTTCTACAAGCTGGACAGGTACTATAATAATAGTTTTAATTGTTATATTTTTTGGATTACAATCTTTTGTAATTCCAAGTGGTTCTATGAAAAGAACACTGCTTATTGGTGATTTTTTATTTGCAAAAAAATTTAGTTATGGTATTACAATTCCAGAAATACCAATAATAGGACTTAAAGTATTACCAGATTTTAATGGAAATGGTCACCTTATAGAAGGTCCTCGCCCAAAAAGAGAAGATATAGTAATCTTTTATGTTCCAACAAATAAAAAACAACATTTTGTAAAAAGATGTGTTGCAGTTGGTGGAGATGAAATATTATATTATGATAAACATCTTTTAATCCATTTTCATGAAGGTGATGAATATATAAAAAAACATTACCCTAAAGAAAAAATTATTAAAGCTATGGGTAAATTATGGGTAGATAATCCTTATAAAGATAAATATCCAGGTATTCAGTATCAGCCAGAATATAATGGTAATAGCTTTCTTTTAATGCAGTTAAATATGAATAAAATCGATATGAAACCCGTATATGTACAAGATCTTGATGCCCCTATAAATAACTATACCATAAGCCCTATGAATGCTTTTTATAAAAAAATATCACCAGATCATTTCTATATGATAGGAGATAATAGAGATAATTCTGACGATAGTCGTTTTTGGGGTGAAGTTCCTTACTCTCTAATAATTGGTAAACCTTGGTTTACATGGTTTAGCTTAGAATATAGAAGTTATGAGCGTGTAGCAAAGGGGATTGGTGGTGGTAGAGATTACCAAGCTCTAAAAAAAGTTTGTGGCAATATAGATTTGCTTTCTAATGAGTGTAGAGCAAAATGGAATAAATATCGCTTTACTATTAGATGGGATAGAGTATTTAGAAATATTGATAAATTACAATATGAGCAACCAAGATGAGTGAAATAGAGATTTTAAAAATAATAGCTTCAATCTTAGCATTAGCAATTGCTATTATTGGGCATGAAATAATGCATGGATATATTGCATATAGATATGGTGATAACACAGCAAAGAGCCAAGGAAGACTTAGCATAAATCCATTAGTTCATATAGATTTAGTAGGGACAATCTTAATACCAGCAATATTATATTTTTCAAATGCTCCTTTTCTATTTGGATGGGCAAAACCTGTACCAGTTAATATAAATACAGTAATTAGAAATGGAGGTTATGGTGGAGCAATAGCTGTTGCATTAGCAGGTATTACATATAACCTAATTTTAGCAATTTTCTTTGCAACAATCTTACCAATGTTTGAGCATCCTCAAACTCTAACAACAGCATTTATAGCTCTATTTATAGCACAAAGTATTATGATAAATGTTGTGTTAGCAGTATTTAATCTTTGGCCAATACCTCCTCTTGATGGCTCATTAGCACTACTACACCTAGCTCAAAAGTTTAGATGGCATAAATTTGTAGAGTTATACGAAAAAATATATCCATATGGTATAATAATACTATTTGGAATTTTATTTATTCCTCAACTCTCAAATATACTATTTATGCCAGTAGGATGGATACTTGACTTAATTTTACCATAAAGAAAGGAACTATTATGAAATTTTATATAGCAACAGATCATGCAGGAATTGAATATAAAGAGTTTATTATTGAACTTCTAAAAAATAAAAATATAGAAGTAGAAGATTTAGGACCATATAACACCAATAGAGTAGATTATCCAGACTATGCAAAAAAATGTGCCGAAGCAGTAAAAAATGATAAAGGAAGTTTTGGAATATTAATTTGCGGAACAGGTATAGGAATGTCAATTTCAGCAAATAAAGTAAAAGGCATTCGTGCCGCTTTATGTCACGATGCTTATACAGCTCAAATGGCAAGAGCACATAACGATGCACAAATATTATGCTTTGGACAAAGAGTATTAGGCTTAGGCGTAGTAGAAAGTGTAATTGATGCATTTATAACAACAAATCCAGAAGGTGGTCGCCATGAAGAAAGAGTTAAAAAAATAATGGAAATAGAAAATAACTAAAATACTTCTTTACTCCTACTAATGTAGGAGAGCTATTTAAACTAAGATTATATATTATTTTGCTAACAAGTATTTTATAGATTTTATAAAATCAATCCTTCAGAGCTTTATATAAATTGGGCAGCAGCTATGCAAATACAGTTTCATGTATCTAATTTAAAAGAAAATTTTTATGGCACTAAAGAAGAGTGGGCAAGAGAGTATTTAAAACATTTTGTAGAACAAGCAAAAAAGAGAGCCGAAGATATGATTGAAAGATTTGTTAAGCCTTTTGAAAAATATATTTAAAAAAATTTCAAACTAATAATATATAACAAATTTATTATATACCATAAATCTTTTTAAAAATAAACATTCCTAAAACTGTACCAGTAAGTGCAAATATTACATTTAACACAATATTTAAAAAAGCTTTTGATATTAAACCCTCTTGAACCATCAATATAGTCTCTAACGAAAAAGTAGAAAAAGTAGTAAGTGCTCCTAACATTCCAGTAACTAGCATTGCTTTTATATTTGGAGATATAATATGTTCAAAATATAAATATAAAAATCCAATAATAAAACTACCTACTATATTTACAGTTAAAGTTCCATAAGCAAAAGATGAACCAACTAATTTTTGCATATAAAAAGATATTAAATATCTTAAAATTGCACCAATAAAACCACCTACCCCAACAAAAATAATTAAATATAAATTCATACTCTACCTTTTATGGTTTTAATATATCTACTTCATGCATTGTAATAAATGTATCTTCACAATTTATATCTAATCTATCTAAAAACTCTTCAATTTTATCTTTTAATTCAATAATCTCTATAACAAGTGGCATTGTATTTGAAAGATTTAATATATCAAATCTATGCATACTTTTATGGCTACCAATACCTGCAACCGCTTTATATACAGTAGCTCCTCTTAAATTTAACTCTTTTGCAATATCTAAAATATACTCCCAAAGAGGTTTGGAGTTAAAAGTATCTGTATTATCGCAATAAATTTTTAAAGATACCCTTTTCTCTTTTGAATAGTTCATAAAATTAATCCTTCTCTTCAAAAATAATAATATCACACCTACTTTTTTTCACTACAGCTTTACTTTTAGGAACAGAACCTAACCTATTAACCTCTCTTAATGCCTCTTTTAAAGACTCTATCTCTTGTTCCATCTGCTCCATTTGCTCTTTTAATCGTAAAATTACATCAATACCAGCAATATTAACTCCAAGCTCTCTACTTAATCTTAAAATCATTTTCATTTTATCTATGTCTCTTTGTGAGTATAGCCTAACTCTTCCTTGTGTACGAGATGGTTTTATTAAACCGTCTCTCTCATATTGCCTAAGAGTTTGCGGGTGAATATTTAACATTGAAGATACAATACTTATTAAATATACTGGTTCATCATATCCATGCATTTAAAACCTCCTACTCTGGTAAATTTTTTAGACACTCTTTTAAAGATTCATCAAGAGTATCCACATCTGGCAATTTAATATTTGCTACTAAATACATATCTCCTTTACCACCTCCACTCTTTGGGAAACCTTTATCTTTTAAACGAAATTTTTGACCATTTTTTGTGTTTTTAGGAACTTTTAGAGTAACTTTTTTTTCTGGTGTATCAACCTCTATTTTACCACCAAATAAAGCTATTTTTAAAGGTATATCTATAGTTTTATATAAATCATCTCCTCTTCTTTCATACTCTGGAGAAGGAGCAACATTTACAACAATTAAAAGGTCTCCTCTTTGTCCATTATAACTTTTTCCTTTACCTCTAACCCTTAAAGTTTTTCCAGGTTTTATACCTGCTGGAATTTTAATATCAAAACTCTCTCCATTATTTAAAGATATATGATGTTTTCCGCCAAGTACAGAGGTAATAAATGGAACAGTAATAGATGTTTTAATATCTAAATCTGGTGCTGAATATCTTGTACCTCCAAATCCTGATGTACCAAATCCACTACTTCCAAATCCAGAACTACTACTGCTAAAACCTCCACTAAATCCTCCGCCAAACATAGCTCTTAAAATCTCTTCTAAATCTACCTCGCCACCTTGAGATCTAGCAAAGTCATGGAAATTTTGACCACCAAACATTTGATCACCAAATTGATCATATTGAGCTTTTTTTTCTGGATCACTTAAAACTTCATACGCAGCATTAATCTCTTTAAATTTCTCTTGAGCTTCTGGAGTTTTATTAATATCTGGATGATATTTTCTTGCTAATTTTCTATATGCTTTTTTAATCTCTTCGGGTGTAGCATTTTCGCTCACCCCTAAGGTCTCATATAAACTTTTTGACATCGACCTACTCCTTATATTATATTTACTAAAAAATTAGCGATATTATATCAAAAAAGTTTAGTCAATGTCAATCAACTTTAAGCTGTTTTTAATAATTTAGTGCAAAAAGTGTCTAACGCTTGTAAAATACATTGCGATATTATGCTCATTTGCCGCTTCAATTACCTCATCATCTCTTATACTTCCCCCTGGTTCAATTATAGCTTTAACTCCAGCACTTGCCGCGGCATCAACCGAATCTCTAAATGGAAAGAATGCTTCACTAGCCATACTAGAACCTTCAATTGACAAACCTAACTCTTTTGCTTTTTTAATAGCACATTGAGCCGCATCTACCCTACTTGTCATACCCATACCAACTGCTACCATTGCACCATCTTTTACATAAACTACGCAATTGCTTTTTGTTAAACCTGCAACTTTCCATGCAATTTCCAAATCATTTAACTGCTCTTTAGAAGCCTCTAATCTAGTTACACATTTTGCATTTTTTACCTCATTATCACAAATGCAGTCACTATTTTGATAAACAAATCCACCATCAATATGTTTAAAATCATATCTATCACCAGCACTCTTTAATTTATTACTATCAAAACTAAATAGTTTTAATCTCTTTTTCTTATTAAACTCTTCTAGTGCCTCATTTGTAAAGTTTCCTGCAATAATAACCTCTAAAAATATCTCATTCATCTTTTTTGCAAGTTCTAAATCAACTACACCATTTACTGCAACTACTCCACCAAATGCAGAAATTGGGTCACATTTAAGAGCCTCTGTATAAGATTCTAGCAAAGTATCTTTTATAGCAAAACCACAAGGATTACCATGTTTTACTATACAAACTGCATTTTTATTGCCAAAACTTGTAGCAATCTTTACAGCACCATTAATATCGGTTAAGTTATTAAAACTAGCTTCACCTTTAATAGATTTAAAATTACTAGAAAAGAAATCTTCAAACTCATATAAAGCCCCACTTTGATGAGGATTTTCTCCATATCTTGTATTAAATACTTTATTCCCAACAATAAACTGTTTTGCTCCAAACCCTTCATTAAATCTTAAATTCATATAATTTGCTATCATACTATCATATGCGGCTGTATGCTCATAAGCTTTTATCATTAAATCTCTTCTAAATTCAAATGTATCTTTTTTATCTTTAATTGCTTCTAATACTAACTCATAATCATTGCTATCTGTTACAATTAAAACATCTTGAAAGTTTTTAGCCGCAGATCTAACCATTGTAGGACCGCCAATATCTATATTTTCAATAATCTCATCAAAATCATCTGTTCTTTGAATTGTCTCTTTAAAAGGATATAAATTTACACAAACTAAATCTATACCTTCAATTTTTAACTCTTTTGCCTGTTCTTGATGAGAGCTATTATCTCTTTTATATAAAATACCGCCATGAACATATGGATTTAATGTTTTTACTCTACCATCAAAACACTCAGGAAATTTTGTAACTTCATCTATCTCTATTACATTAACTCCAGCCTCTTTTAAAACTTTATATGTTCCACCAGTAGAGATTATTTCAAAACCCAACTTCTCTAAACCTTTTGCAAATTCAGTAATCTTACTTTTATCGCTAACACTTAGTAGTGCTCTCATTAAACAATCCTTTTTACAAAATAATGTATAATTATATCCAATTGCCCTTTAGGAGTTAATAATGATAATAATACCAGCAAGAGTTCAATCAAGTAGATTCCCAAATAAAGTTTTAGCTGATATTGGTGGTTTGCCTATGGTTATAAAGACAGCAAAAGCTGTAGAAGATATAGATAAAGTTGTTATTGCAACTGATTCAAATGAAGTTGTTCAAGTTGCAAAAAAGTATAATTTTGAAGCAATTTTAACTAGCAAAGATTGCAACTCTGGTACAGATAGAATCTACCAAGCCGCTACAAAACTAAATTTAAATAAAGATGAAATAATAATAAATGTTCAAGCCGATGAACCTTTTATAGAAAAAGATGTGGTAAAAACTCTTTTTAATTTAACTAAAAACTATGCAAATAATCAAGATGTACTCGCTACATCTTTATATAAAATAGTAGATTTTAATCATGCAAACAATCCAAATCTTGTAAAAGTTGTTACAAATAATCAAGATTTTGCACTATATTTTTCAAGAGCTTTAATTCCATATAACCGAGATGAAAATATAAATAACTATAAAGCTCATTTAGGATTGTATGGATTTACATATACTAAATTAAAAAAGTTTTGTACTATAAAAGAGTCATATTTAGAAAAATTAGAAAAATTAGAACAGTTAAGAATCTTAGAAAATGGATATAAAATTGCTCTAAAAGAAGTAATTAGCCATAGTTTTGGAATAGATACAAAAGAAGATTTACAAAGAGCGCTTAAACTGCACTCTTTATAATCTATTTTGCCGCTTTGCCCATATCCCACATAGGCATAAATATTCCAAGTGCAAGCAATAGTACCATACCAGCAATTAATGCAATCATAATAGGCTCAATATATGCAGACAAGTTATCAATTAAGTTTTGGAAATGCATATTATAATAACCTTTAATCTTTTCTAACATTTTATCAAGCTGTCCACTACTCTCACCTGCTCTTAACATCTGGATTGTCATATCTTCAAAAAGACCTGTCTGTTCAAATGCTTCAGATAAAGAAACCCCTCTACCAATACTAATATTTATACTTTCAAGTTGTTGTCTCATATATCTATTCTCTACCACTCCGATAGAAGTTTTTAATGCTTCAGATACAGGAATACCAGCTTTAATTAAAGAGCCAAATACTAAACTATAATTATATATACTAGATAAATATACAAGCCTTCCAATCAAATAAAATTTAGGATGAGCTAAAATTTTATCTATTTTATATCTATACTCCTCATTAGTCTTATAAAAATGTTTCTGCATAAAAAATGCTATAGCTATAACTATAATTATATATGGTCCATAATTTCTAAAAAAACTCTCCGCACTAAGTAAAAATTTTGTTGCTACAGGCAAATCTGCCCCAAGCTGAGAAAATATCTCTCTAAATTTTGGTACAACAGTCATAATAACTGTTACAAATGCTATAATTAAAGCTCCAATAACCATTTTCGGATATCTCATAGCCTTTTTAAACTTCACTTGATTATCTCTAATATTTTCTAAAATATCTGCTAACTCATGATAAGCTTCAGGAAAGTTACCAGTCTGTTCACCAAGTTCAGTCATAGCCATAACAATATGTCCCATATGCTCTTTATGCGGAAGCAATGCTTGAGACATACTTTTACCAGCATTAATATCATTTGCTACTGAAGATAAAATATCTTGTAAAAGTTTATTTTTAGAGTTTTTTACAATATCTTCTAAAACATCATGTATTGGAATACCAGCATCTGTCATAGTAGCAATTTGTCTAATAAATGCTATTTTATCATCAATTTTAAGCTTTGGTTTAAACATACCTTCAAAGCTCTTTTTAATTCCTTCAAATGTTTCAGAAACAGGAGCCGCAGTCTCTTTAGTACCTACAACTACAACTCCATGATTCTCTTTTTTTACAATTGCTGATGCTTCTATTTTATTGTGTGCATTAACAACACTACTCATCTTCTTTCCACGAAATATATAATCAACTTTATAATACATATTACAACCTCGCAACTCTATAAATTTCTTCTATTGTGGTTTTACCAGCTAATGCTTTATCAATACCATCACTAAACATTGTCTTAAACCCCTCCTTAAATGCTTGTTTTTCTAGCTTCTCTTTTGGTTCGCCTGCAGCAATCATTCTTGCCATCTCTGCACTAACACTTAAAACTTCAGATATCATCTCACGACCAGAATAACCACTACCAAAACACTCCCTACACCCTTCTCCTTCATAAAACTTAGGTTTTATACCTTTTGGAAGAAAATCTTTTATTCCATCTAATAGTTTTGCTGGTACTTCTGTTTCTATTTTGCAGTGTGGACAAATCTTTCTAACAAGTCTTTGAGCTTGAATTGCTACTAATGAACCACTAACCAAATAACTCTCAATTCCCATATCTATCATCCTATAAACTGCTGAAATTGCATCGTTTGTATGTAGTGTTGATAATACCAAGTGTCCTGTCATCGCCGCTTGAATTGCAATTCTTAAAGTCTCAGTATCCCTAATCTCACCAATCATAATCTTATCTGGGTCCTGACGCAAAATAGAGCGTAATGCCGCGGCAAATGTAAGACCTGCGGCATTATTAACCTGAACTTGCTGAATACCGCCCATCTGATACTCTACAGGATCTTCAACTGTAATAATTTTATCTTTAATACTCTTTATCGCATTTAATGATGCATATAAAGTTGTTGTCTTACCACTTCCTGTAGGTCCTGTAACTAAAACTATTCCATAAGGTGCCGCAATTGCATCTTTAAATCTATTATAGCTTATATCATTCATTCCCATATCTTCAAGAGTAATTAAGGTTTTTGATTTATCCAAAATCCTCATTACTATAGATTCACCAATTAATGTTGGCAAAGTTGAAACCCTAAAATCATAAGGTTTACCAAGAACAGTAGTTGAAAATCTCCCATCTTGAGGCTTTCTCTTTTCTGCAATATCAAGCTGAGACAAAAGCTTTATCCTTGAAGATAAAGGTCCAAAAATACTTTTATCAAATATAAATGTCTCTTGCAACATTCCATCAACCCTATTTCTTACAATACAGTTTTTTTCTGTCGCTTCTATATGAATATCGCTTGATCTTGCGGCAATTGAACTTCTTAATATTAGTTCAATCAATTTTAATACCGCAGGAGATTCATCTTCTTCACTTCCAGCACTAGTTTCTAAATCTTTTTTTATCTCTTCTACATAACTTTGCAAACTCTCATAAGTTTCTACTTGCAATAATTTATCTTTTATATCAGAATATCTTGATATTCCTACCTTTAAAATCTTTTTATTAAAAAACCTTGCAACAGCATCATGCGCGGCTAAATCTAAAGGATCAGCAAACACAACAAGCACATACATATCATCTTCTTCTATTACAAGTGCTTTATTTTTTATAAGCATAGTTATAGGTATTTTATCAAATACTGAACTATCAATCTCTTGATCTGATAAATCTACATACTCTATATTAAACTCTTTTGCAATATATTTATATAAATCAACAACATCAATATCTTCTCTATCTAATTTATCAATCTCTTCAAAAGATAGTTCGCCCTTTTTTAATTGATTAATAATATATGAATATAGCTTCTCTTTTTCTATTAAACTATTTTCTACTAATTTATATAGTGTGATAGTTTTGTTTTTACTATTTTTTACTAAGTTTATTAATTTAGATTTATTGAGCAAACCATCTTTAAATAACTTCTCAATAAGAATAGTCATATTTACTCCATAATTTTTACATTTACAATCTTATCAAAATATCCATAATATCAGCCTTTTATATGCAAATATGTCATAAAATTGTATCTAAAAAATGGATAAATTAATATAAAATTGGAGTTTTTTTTTAAAAATATAAAGAAAATATTTAAATATTAAAAGAAAGGAGCAAAATATTAAAAAGTATAAACTCTAATATGGAAGTCCTCTTCTTAACTTATCGAGTAATACTTTTGCTTTTTGAGAGTTTGTTTCATCATAAAAAGTTTGTAAAACTTTTATAGCATCTGTTCTAAATCCCTGTTTTGCTCTAGCTTTTGCAAAAATTAACCAACTCTCTTCAATATCACCATCTAAATTATTGGTATTTACTGCCCAATTTTCTGCTTGCTTATAATCTTTAATTTTATAATAATATTTTGCTATCTCTAATGAATCTTGTGGGTCTTGCGTTTCTCTAAATTTCTCTTCTAAATCTTTAATCTCTTCTCTAATTCTTAGCTCTTCTGTAGTCTTTTTAGGGATTAAAATATCGCCATATTTCTTTTCTATAGCTTTTTTATCCTCTTTATTATCAAACCCAATTACTCTAATCTCATCATCTGGAACATTTGGTTTTACTATAGTAGCTTTAGTAATATCTATATTTGCATTATTCTCTTGCTTAGCATTAATTAAAGCATTATTTGAATTACTTCCACTCTTTTTAATTACAATTGCAGGCGAATTATTTACAGCTACAGCTGTTTTATTTGTATTAACTACTTCACTTTTTTGCTGAGTATCTTTTACTACATTATTACTTGCTTTAGAGCTTTTTTTATAATATGTAGTTGCAATTACACCAGCACCAACAATCAATAGCAAAGATGTTACACCAATAATTAAAGGTTTTTTTATCTGATTTCTTTTATACTTTTTCCATTTGCGTTCAAGTTCTGGAATATCATACATTTATAGCTCCTATAGCAATTGCCGCCATCTCTAAAAACTTTTGAGAAAATTTATCTTTACTAAATTGTGATGGGTCATTTTTCTCATAATATTGATATATCTCAAAAGTTGTGTACATTAACTTACTGCAAGCTCTAAAATTTCCCTCTGTAACTTTATAAATGAAATCTATATTTTTTTGTTTTATCTGATTTGCAATCTCAAATTGATTTAATTTTAATAACCTTTGATGAATATATGTCTTTAGTTCATCTTTTGTAGCATTTTTTAACTCAATAGAACCCCAAATTCTAGTTTGAAAATGAGATTTTGCAATTACATCCTCATCAGTTGTTTTATGAACTGCAATTACAAACCTTAAAACTCCTGTATCTGAAAGAATTCTAATTTGCTCAAGTATTTTTTTTGGATATAACTGAGCCTCATCTAAAAGAATAATTATCTCTCTTTGACCCCTTATTACCTTGCAATACTCTACAAAAGTATTAAAATCTACCTTTGTTCCTTTAGGCATAGGCTTTTGTATTAAAATATCAAATAGTTTTCTAAAGAACTCCTCTTCATCAAGCATAGGAGTATCAATATAATGAATCTCTTTTTGATACTTCTTTTTATCATATATACGACTTAGCAAAAGACTTTTCCCCGTACCTGGTTCTCCATATAAAAGCATTAATTTAAAAGGCTTCTCAAATGCAAGTTCTAGCTCCTCATAAGCCACAACTGAACTTGGCAATTCAATATAGTTATCTATATTTACCTCATCTACAAAGCACTCTTTTGCAATGTCGTAATAACTCACTTTACAATACTCCTATATCCTAAACTTTTTAGAGATAAATTACCTCTTCCGTTAGTAATTTTTGGTGTTATTATAACAACTAATTCTTCAGTCTTCTTAATTTTTCTTTCTCTTTTAAAAGCTTCTCCAACTAATGGAATATCTCCTAAAAGAGGAACTTTAGATTTTGTAATACCCTCAGATGTAGAAATTAGACCACCTAATATAGCATGTTTACCATTTCTAACTTTTATAACTGTAGAAATTTGTCTTCTAATTAAATCTGGTGGCATAGTTCTAGCTCCGCTCTGTCCAATTGGTCCATCTGTTTCTGTAATAGATGGATTAATCTTTAATGTAATCATACCGCGTTTATCAATTTCAGGTGTAATATCTAACAAAATGCCAGCAAATACAGAATCTATTGTCTCACTTGTTGAAGTTGTACCATTACTAGTATTGCTTGTTGTGCTAGATGTAGTTTTATAAAATAGCTCTTTACCTACACTTATTAATGCTGGCTGATTATTAAGTGTCATAATCTTAGGATTTGAAACTGTCTTAACAGTTCCTTGAGTTCTTAAAAATCTAATTACATCATTAATTGTACCACCACCAGTTACATGTATAGCTTTTGCATTACTAGGTCTTGTTCCTGGAGCAAACTCAGCTTTTGTAATCTTTCCATCTTGAATCTCCATCTTAGACACATTCTTTTGTCCCATTAAAAGCGTACTAATTGTAAAGTTTTGTAAACCATATAGCTGAGACCAATCAATTCCTGTTAAATTATCATTATTTAGTGTAACAGAAAGAATCTTAACATCTATTAAAACTTGAGTTTTTACTTGACTTGCTAAAGAAGAGATATATTTAGATACTCTTCTAATCTGCTTTGGAGTACCAGTAACTGTTATCAAACCTGCTTCTGGGTCAATTATAGGCTCTGTTGGATTATAACTCCATTGATGTCCACTAGCATCTACCCAAGCATCACCTTTTTTAGTAAAATGCATACTTCCATCACCAGAGGTTACTAAAATTCTATGTACTTCATCTTTTAATTTATTCCAAAAATCAAACTTATCATCACTTGTTATTGACATACCACTTTTTGCTGTGCTTCCTTTACTAGCTTTACCAGCATTTGCAATATTAATATTTGCATTTGAACTACCACTTCTTGCACTAGCAATATAGTGAACTTTAAAAGTTTTTGTAGTTAAATAGCTAATCTCTAGTTTATCTCTTTTTAATTTATAATTTAAATCATTATCTGTAAGTATTGTATTTAAAAACTCTCTTAATGAAGCATCTTTTAATCTAATATAATAGAGTTTTTTCTTTAGCCTCTCCTGTGCAACTGAATCTTTAACAATAACACTAAAACCACAAGTTTCAGCCAAATTATCTACAGCATCGCCAATAGATAACTCTTTTTTTATTGTAACTGAAAAATGCTCATTTACACAGCTATTAGCATTTAAACTTACAGTTGCCAATAAACCCGATAATACAATTGAAACTATTGACTTTTTCATTTTTTACCTACCTATTGTTATTTTAATTTTATTATCTTTATTACTAAAAAAGATTGTTTTACTCTTGTTGCCATCTTTTAAATAGACTGAATCATCCATAATATCAACTACTTTGTAACCTCCAACCTTATCTCCTACCTTAACCCACTGACCATTAATATGGGCTTTATTATTTATAATACCTGTTAGGTTAAACTCATCTTGAGGTTTTTTAACAATAATTGTTCCATTCTCATCTTTTGTAATATTGCTATCAACTATCTCCACTTTTGGCATTGGAGATGGAGTTGATAAAATTTTCTCTTTAGAAATTTTACTACTTCTTTTAGAATTGATTTTATTGATTATATCATCAATCTCATCTCCATTAAGCAAAGTAGATATTAAAATTAAAGTTACTAATATTGATATCTTTTTCATGGTCTAATCCCCCAGACACTTAAATTTATATCTGCTATAGGATTATTAGGAGCAACCTTGATATTAGCACTAGAGATATTTGTAACTAAATCTGTTGTCTCTAAATCATTCATAAAAGCTAATATTTTACTATATTTACCTTGACACTTAATCTGTACATCAAAAACTTTCCCAAAAGTTCCATTTTGGTCATATTGTGTATTTGAAATATTAAATACTTTAAGCTCATTATTTTTCGCTTGTAAAGCAATATTATCTAAAAATTTTGACCAGTTATCCTTATTATAAACAATTGTACTAAGCTTATTTACAGCACCTTTTATTTTTGTTAATTTCTCTCTTAAATTATTTAATTGCATCTTCTTTTGAACAATAATTTTATCTTTTTGCTTTACTTTATAATCTTTATCTCCATTTACTGTAATACTTCTTAAATATCTTTGAGCTGAAGCAATATTTTTATTAAGCTTTTTATTTTCTCTTACCTGTTGCTTTTTATAATCTTGTGCACTAGGATATATAACAGTATGCAACAAATAAGCAACAAGAGCAGAAAATAAAACAACCATCATCCATGCTTCTGATGATTTTCTACCATTATAATAGTTATCTAAGCTATCTAAAGTACTCATTTTTGACCCTTTTTAAATTTAACTTTTAAAACACCTTTATATATTTTTTCATCTTTATCAAAACTAATCTCTTCAATATTAATACTCTCAATATTTTTATTAAAATCTTTAACCACCTCTTTAACAAATGTAGTTATCTTCTTCTCGCTCTCTGACTCTACACTTACAAAATACTCATCATTAACAATTGATATATTGCTACTTAATATCTCATATTTTTTCAATATATCTGTAAGTAAAGTTAATTGTTCAGACCTTAAAGAGTAGTTAAACTTCTTATTATAAACTTTTGTCATTTCGCCTTTACGCTGATTATACTCTTTACTAATTGCATCTATTGCTTTATCTAAAGATTTAATCTCTTCATCTTTTTTAGCTAGTAATTTTTTATATCTATTTGCCTCTGAAGTTAATCTTCTCTCTTTCTTCTTAAGTATTAAATTTTTACCATTATATGAAGCTCCTATAACATATTCATATGCTGATGGTACCAAACCTAATAAAGAGATACCAATAAATGTTAATATTATTTTACCAGCAGGTCTTTGTAAAAATGGCTTAGGCTTAGGAAAAGGTGTTAAATTTGGTAACTCTAATGCCTCTTTTTCTAAATCTGTAGCACTAAGTCTCATAAGAGAATGAATAGGATCTATAGCAACTCTTGGATCATCTTTGCTATATGCAGTTGTTATTGGTTTAGAACTCATATTAAGGTAATTTTTAAAAAATACCTCAATACCATCTGTATAACCCCAACTAAATCCTACAAAAGCTTTTTTAATTTTATTTATATCATAACTTCTTTTTAGATAAATCATAATATCATTTATTATTAAAAAACACTCATTAAATACTTTAATTAAAAGCTCTCTGTGAGTTTTATTATCAGCTTTTAATCCATATGTAGCTAACATATCTCTAAATTGCTCTTTTGTTAAAGGAACCTCTTGAGCTAATTGACAAAATTTATCATAAATTTGACTAAGAGAGTAATTTATAGATTTTGAGTATAAAAATTCACCTTTATGATAAAAGGTAATAAAAGAGTCATAATCCCCAAAATATACAAACATATCGGTTGAACTATCATCTAAATATCTCTCTTTATATAAAGATTTATAAAGTAAAGGAGCTGGAATTAAATAATCAATATATCTAACTTTTTTTGCTAAATTTAAAAAGCTTTTTTTAATACTATTAACATCAGCAATAATTGCTTGGTATTTAACCATATCACTCTTAATAGCAGTTTTTACAGGATATACCTCATACTCAATTGCTGGATCTAATCTTAACTCTTCATAAGCTTTATCTGTGATAATATCTTTAATATGCTCTTGAGGTAAATTCGCACTTAATTCAATTTGCTCAATAATTAAATCTCTATTGGCAATATAAGATATTACAACATCATTTTTAGCTCTTTTTAGTTTAGAGACTCTACTAAATTTACCACCATCAAACTTACTAATTGTACTGTTATAATTATCTACAGCAATAATTGTTGGTACAGCTCTTCTCTTCACGGCAAATCCTAAATATATTAATATTAAACCAATTATATATGTTTTAATATTAAAAAATACTTAAATGAAGTTTAAGTAATCGATTTTAGGAGTGTAAATGTCAAAAAATATACCCTAAGTCCTCTAAAAAGCTCTTATTTTTACTCCAACCTTTCTTAACTGTAACATTTAAATCTAAATAAATCTTTTTGCCTGAAAACTCTTCTAATTGCTCTCTAGCATATTTACCAACCCTCTTAATACTTTGTGCACCTTTGCCTATAATCATTCTTTTTTGGGTATCTTTTTCTACAATAATAGAAGCTGTAACTACATCTAAATTATCACTCTCTTGAATCTTTTCTATTACTACATCACTCTCATATGGTATCTCATCACTCAATTTTTCAAAAATTGCCTCTCTAATTAACTCTTTATATATATCCCTAATATTTTGTGTTGTTAAAAGCTCACTATCATAAAGCCAAGGATGTTCTGGTAAATATTTAACTATTTCATCTAAAAGCATATCTCTTGTAACACCGCCTCTTTTTACAGAAAATGGAATAATAGCTTTAAACTTATCTGAAAATCTATTATACTCACTTAGCTTATCTAAAACCTTTTTATTATCTACTCTATCAACTTTTGTTAATAATACAATATGTGGGGTATTTTTATCTTTTCTTAATTCTAAAAAATCTTCATAATATTTAATACTGTCATTAACAGGAGCTAAAAAGATATCTAAATCACTATCTCCTAATGCTTTTAGAGCCTCTTCTAGCATAAATTGATTTAATAGTTTCTCTTTTTTATGAATACCTGGAGTATCTACAAAAATAATTTGTGCATTTTTATGCATTACTATTATATTCATTCTTTTTCTAGTTGCTTGTGCCTTTTTAGAAACCATTGCTAATTTATACTCTGCCAAATAGTTTAATAGCGTACTTTTACCTGCATTTGGCCTACCAACAACAGCAACAAATCCACACTTTTGAATATTATCCAATTTCATCCTTTTTTTTATTATCCAACTTTAATCCTAAATCCTCAATCCTTAACTCTGAACCCTGAACCCTTCTACCTTCTCCCTTTTCTAAAAACCAATAACCAATATACTACCACTAAATCCTTAACTCTTAACTCTTAACCCTATAAAATATACCTTGTAGTATCTTCACTCTCTACAAGCTCTCCTAATTTTTCATCTACCATATCTTTAGTAATCTCTACCTCTCCACTTAAACTATCAGCTTCAAAACTTATATCTTCTAAAAGTTTTTCCATAACAGTATGTAGCCTTCTAGCACCAATATCTTCTGTCTTTTCATTAGCAATCGCACTATACTTAGCTATTGCTCTTAGAGCCTCTTCACTAAATTTAAGCTCAACACCCTCTACCTTTAAAAGCGCAATATACTGTTTTACTAACGAATTCTCAGGCTCTGTTAAAATTTTATATAAAGTCTCTTCTGTTAAAGAATCAAGTTCAACTCTTAAAGGAAATCTTCCTTGAAGCTCTGGTATTAAATCGCTTGGTTTACTTAAATGAAACGCTCCAGCGGCAATAAATAAAATATGGTCTGTATCTAACTGCCCTATTTTTGTCTTTACGCTTGAACCTTCAACAATTGGCAATAAATCTCTTTGTACACCCTCTTTACTTGGGTCTTGTCGAGAAGCAGAATTACTTGATACTGCAACTTTATCTATCTCATCTATAAAAATTATTCCACCACTTTGAGCCTTCTCAAGGGCTATTTGCTTAAGCTCTTCTTCATTAAAAAGCTCTCTTTGAGCCTCTATTTCTAAAAGTTTTTTAGCCTCTTTTACGCTAACTCTCTTTTTTCTTTTTTTATTCATTCCTCCAATCACTTGAATAATAGACTCTTGCACCTCTGCCATCTCTGGAGGAACATTACCAACACTTGATACATCAATAGCTCTAGCACTTACTTCTATCTCTATTTTTAACTCATCTAACTCGCCATTTGCCAACTGCTCTTGTTTTTTTGCAAATGCTCTATCGTATGCCTCTAACTTCTCCTCGCTCGCACCTTGTGGCAAAGGAGGAAGCAATTTTTCTATAATTTTATTCTCAACATACGCCTCTATCTTCTCTTTATTCGCCTCTGCCGCCTCTTTTTTAGCTAAAGCATATGCTTCAATAGCCAAATCTCTTACCATAGACTCTACATCTCTACCAACAAATCCAACTTCAGTATATTTACTAGCTTCTACTTTAATAAAAGGCAATCTCATCATTTTAGCTAAGCGTCTTGCAGTCTCCGTTTTACCTACACCTGTACTACCAATCATTAATATATTCTTAGGTGTTACCTCTTGTGCCATTGCTGGATCTAATTGCATTCTTCTCCAGCGATTACGCAAAGCAATTGCAATTACTCTTTTTGCATTATCTTGCCCTATAATATATTTATCTAAATATTCAACTATCTCTTTTGGTGTCATATTATTACTATTCACTATTTCAACTCCAATATTTTGATATTTGTATTTGTATAAATGCATAATTCACCTGCAATTTGCAAGCTCTCTTTTACAAGCTCTTGAGGAGAAAGAGTACTATGTTTTTTAAGAGCTCTTGCCGCACTAATAGCAAAATTACCACCACTTCCAATAGCCGCTAACTCTCCATCTTCTGGCTCTACAACATCACCTGTCCCACTAAGTATAAAGATATGCTCTTTATTAAGTACCAACATCATAGCCTCTAGCTGTCTTAGATGCTTATCTCCTCTCCACTGCTTTGCAAACTCAATTACAGATTTTAGTAAATCGCCCCTCTTTTCACTTAAAATTGCTTCAAACATATCAAAAAGCCTAAAGGCATCTGCTGTACTTCCAGCAAACCCAGCTAATACCTTACCATCATACAAAGTTCTTATCTTAGTAGCATTCCCTTTTAATATTGCATTACCAAAAGTTACTTGACCATCGCCACCAATTACAGCACCTTTATCACTCTTATAAGCTAATATAGTAGTAGCTTTAAACATTATTCAACTCCAACAACTTCAACTTTTAAATTTGCATGAATGCCATGCCCTAATTTAATATCTATATCATGCAAACCTTCTGCTTTTATAGCTTTTTTTAAGTTGATTGATTTTTTATCTATATCTATATCCCACTGTTTTTTTAACTCTTCTGCAATACAAGCATTAGTAACAGAACCTTTAATTCCAATTGGAGCTCTTTGTCTCTCTATTTTTAAAGTTTTTGCTTCAATCTTCTCTTTATATCCATTTAATTTCTCAATTTCAGCTTTTAATTTTGCCTCTTCTTTTGCTTTTTGCTCCTCATACTCTTTTAAAACTTCTGGTGTAGCTAGTTTTGCAAACCCTTTTTTTATTAAAAAATTTTGTCCATATCCATCTTTTACCTCTTTTACTTCACCAGCTTTACCTAAACTTTTTACATCTTTTATTAATAGTACTTTCATAATATTATCCTTACTTTAATTATTTTTGTAGTATTTTACCCAAAAAGTTTAACATTATAACATAAGGATTAAAATGTTTATAGATTTTAGAGTAGATAATATAAAAGATTTTCCAACCAAATTAGAAAATTTATTAGACAAACAAAAAAAAGAGGTAAATAATATTGCAAAAAACGCTACCTCTTATCAAGAAAGTATTAAAAAATTAGAAGATTTAAGTGAAGAGTTAGATAGATTTTTTACTCCTCTATCCCATCTAAATAGCGTATTAAATTCTAAGGAGACTCAAGAAGCTTATGAAAAATCAATTCCACTATTATCAAAATTTGCAAGCTTTATTACAAAACATGAAGAGCTTTACAATAAAATTAAATCAATAAAAGCAAACAATTTTGTGGAGCAAAGAGTTTTAGATTTAGAGATAAAAGATTTTAAATTAGCAGGGGCCACACTAAACAAAAAAGATAAAGAAAAGCTAGAAGAGATAAATTTAAACCTAAGTAATCTTAGCAATAAATTTAGTCAAAATCTACTAGATGCAACCAATGCTTTTGAGTTAATAATAACTGACCCAAAAGATGTAGAAGGAATCCCCAAAAATGATTTAGAACTAGCTAAATTTAACGAAGATGGCAAAACTAAATGGCGCTTTACCCTACAAATGCCAAGTTATATTGCCTACTTAACATATGGACCAAACAGAAAAATAAGAGAAAAACTATACAAAGCCTACAATACTAGAGCACCTCAAAATCAAGAAGTAATTGATGAAATCTTAAAATTAAAAATGCAAAAAGCAAATCTCTTAGGATTTAAAAACTATGCACAATATGCTTTAGAAAAAAGAGATGCATCAACCCAAGAAGAGGTTTTAGAATTTTTATATGAACTATTAAATGCCTCTAAAAAACAAGCAATCAATGAAATAAAAGAGCTACAAGAGTATGCCAAAAAAATAGATAACTTAACAGAGCTAAAGCCTTTTGATGTAGCATACTATAGCCAAAAGTTAAAAGAAGAAAAATTTGATTTTGATGAATCTTTAACAAAACCCTACTTTGAATTAAATAGAGTACTTAAAGGAATGCTAAATTTAATTAGCAGACTCTTTAATGTAGAATTTATTAAAGCCAATACCCCAACTTGGCATGAAAGTGTAAAAGTATATGATATTTTAGAAGATAAAAAGACTATTGCTAGAATATATTTTGATTTAGAAGCTAGAGCCTCTAAAAGAGGAGGAGCTTGGATGCACAACTGGCAAAGCCACTATATAAATAGTAATGGTAAAACCAATTTAGCTTCAGCATTTGTAGTAGCAAATTTTGCTCCAAGCTCAAAAGATACACCTTCTCTTTTAAGACATGATGATGTTGTAACTTTATTTCATGAAATGGGACATGCAATTCATCATCTATTTAGTAAAGTTACAGAGCGCTCAATTAGCGGTATAGAAGGGGTCGCTTGGGATGTTGTAGAGTTTCCATCACAATTTTTAGAAAACTTTGCCTATGAAGAGGCTATTTTAAAAGAGTTTGCATATCATTATAAAACAGATAAACCAATCCCTAACACACTTCTTAAAAAGATAAAAGATAGTAAAAACTTTCAAGCCGCTCTTGGTATGTTAAGACAATTAGAATTTTCAATATTCGACTTTAAACTACACCAAAAACTATACCAAGGAGATGAAGTAAATAATCTATTAAATCAAATAAGAGAAGATACTTCACTAATAAAACCTCCTAGTTATGTTCGTTTTGAGCATGGATTTTCACATATATTTGCTGGTGGCTATTCTGCTGGATACTATAGCTATAAATGGGCAGAAGTATTTAGCGCTGATGCATTTTTTGAATGCTTAGATAATAGTGATTTTAATCTAAAAAGAGCAAAAGAGTATAAAGAATATATCTTGGAAAAAGGAGCTCTTAAAGATATGAGCAAACTTTACAAAGATTGGCTAAACCGCCGCCCAAAAACTAATGCACTTATTAAACTTTACGATATTAAATCTTAAGTTTAACTAAAATAAGCCATAAGCTATAAGCACTAAGCCTAAAGCTCTATAGGCTAATAAGGATTTTTTAAGCTAAAACTAAATCCTTAATTCTAAATTCTAAACACTAAGCTATCCTCAACCCTCAACTCTTAACCCTTAACTCTTAGCTCTTAACCCTTAACCCTCAACTCTTCACCCAAATATACCAATTAACCAAAACAGCTATCTCTCCTTTGCTTTTTAAGCTATAATGAGTTATAAATATATCAAAAAAGGTAATATATGTTTAAAAATAGAGATTTTAATATACTATTAGGATTATCTTTTTTAATAGTCATAATTTTAATATTAGGTATATATACAAGCCCTACATATACCCAAAAACAAAACTTTTTTAATTCAATAATATATTTTTTTGCAGTTCTTTTTATAGCATCTGTTACACTTATAGTACTTTGGCATGGATTTAAAGAGTTTAGCGTAATGCTAGCAATTATTTTAGCCGCTATTATATCTTTGCTTGGAATAAAAGCCGGAATAATTGCTATATTTTTAACCTATATTGTATGGGGATTTGCATTCTCAATTGAACTACTTTTAGCACATAATGGAGTAGAAAGTGCTATAAAATGGTTTAAAAATCATTATAAACCAAAAAGTTTTCAAATTGAATTTAAAATATTTTATCCTATGATAATAGTTATGCATATTCTTTTAGAGATTGTTCCTAGCATAATTTATAAAGAGCCTATTTTAGACTTTAATCCAAAAGAGCTCTATGAGGCGATGTCAAATGAGCTAAAAAATTAGACTATTTTAAAATATCTTTTTTTAATCTATCAAAAGCCTCTTTAATATCGCTTGTTGATGGCTTTGAATTTAAATCTACATAATAGCTATATTGAAGATTAAAACCTTTAAAAACCTCCAATTTTAAATAAGCTGTAGGAAATGAAGATAATGTTTTATCAGCCGCATTAAAACTACTATTACAAACAATATCAGATTTATAAGATAACTCCAATCTGCTTGGACAATTTGTATCAAATTTATATAAAGTCTCTAAATATTTGTCAATTTCATTACTATTTTTTGGTTTATAACTTAAACAATCCAATTTTTTACTATGTAAAGATTTATCATAAAAATTTACTTTAGGATCTTTACATCCACTCAATACCAAAACAATAAAAAAAAGTAGTAACTTAAATCCTATCTGGTCTATACTCTTTAAATGCACTCTCTTCAGCCTCTTTTAGTAACTCTTTTGCTCCATCTTTTATCATTAAATTAGCTAATTTCTCACCTAAACTCTCATAATCTTTTATATCACAACTTAGTGAGTGTTTTAAAATTTTACTTCCATCAACCAAACCAATTAAAGCAACTACACTTACTCTATTATCTTCAACTTTAGCATTTACAGCAACAGGAGCCGAACATCCAGCACCAATTTTAGATATAAAATCTCTTTCAACTTTTGTTGCAATAAATGTATTTTTATCATTTAATGCATCTGCAATCTCTTCTAAAAAAGAGTCATTATCAACTATCTCAATACCAAGTGCGGCTTGACCCATAGGTGGAATCATAAAATCTAATTTTTGAGTATATGGAATATCTTTAATTAAATCTAATCTTTTTAATCCAATATATGCAAGAATAATAGCATCGTATTGACCCTCTTTTAGCTTTCTAAGCCTTGTATTTACATTACCTCTTAAATCTTTTACTATTAAATCTTCTCTTTTTGCTAAAATCTGCATTCTACGTCTTAAACTTGTAGTTCCAACCACTGCACCTTTTGGCAAATCCTCAAAACTTTTATATTTATAAGATAAAAGTAAATCACTTTGATCTTCTCTTTTAGTTACAGCCGCAAGTTTTAACCCCTTTGGTATAAAAGTAGGAACATCTTTTAGCGAATGAACCGCTAAGTTTGCCCTACCCTCAAGCATAGCATCTTCAAGCTCTTTTGTAAAATGCCCTTTACCGCCAATTAAAGCTAAAGGTTTATCTAAAATAACATCACCTTTGCTTGTCATTTTATTAATCTCTATTTCAATATCGCTAAAAAGCTCTTTTAATCTCTCTTCTATATGATAAGCTTGCCATAGAGCCAATTGACTCTCTCTTGTTGCTATAACTACCTTTTTTTTCATACTACTTCTTTAAAAATTTTTTATATGATGTTACATCTGGGTCAAACTTACCATCAATATATACTGTTGGCGTACCTCTAAGCATTACATCTATTCCCATATTCATATCTTTTTTTATCTGCTCTTTAATCTCAGGTTTATTAATCTCTTCTGATGAAATATCTATATTTAACTGTTTTTTAACCTCAGCTAAAATCTTTTTTTCATCCCTTTGCATTGGAGATATCTTCAATTCATACATTTTCATAGCATCATCAATTTTACCTCTTTTTTGAAGAGCCTCCATAACTTTTGTTAAAGTATCAGACACCGGATGAAGTTTAAGTAATGGCATATGATAATAATATAGTGCAAAAGTATCTGGATTCTCTTTTACTGCTTTATATATACCTGGTACATTTTGAATACAAAAAGGGCATTGAGGGTCTGAAAATACTACCAACTTATGAGGAGCATCTTTTTTACCCGCAATTAGATGTTCATCATTATAATAAGCATCAGTTAAATCAGGTCTTATATCTCTTGCAATTGGTTCATGATTTTTATAATCATATAAAGATGTAGTTGTAATACCCTCTTTTTCATTTACAAACAAATTTTGTGGATATCTATCTTTTTTACCACGAACACTTAAATCCATTACAAAAAGATATACTTTCCAATTTGGATGATCTTTTATATCTTTAGTTGTTAAAAGTTTTACTTTTTCAACCTTTACATTTGGATTTGTTACTAAATCTTTTTTAACATACTCTTCTAAATTAAACTCTGCATTAAGAATTAATGTGCTTATCATCGCTAGAGTCGATAATTTCAACATCAATGACATCGTCATCTCCTTTATTATTTTTAAATTTATTATCAATATTTGGTATTTTAGCAAAGAATCTTAGATAAATTGTGTAACACAACAATAATATCCCCAAAAAATCGCTAAAAACTCCAGGTACAATTAAAAGTATAGCACCAAGTACATAAGAGATAGCCGCATTTTGTGCACTTATTACATTAAATTTATCAAAACCTATCTTTTGGAAGCTATCCATTATTGCATATGGAGACAATCTTAATAAAATTACTCCAACAATTGAAGTTAATAATACCCAAACTACACTCCATCCAAATCCAATAGCTATACCAAACTTAATAGATACTAAAAATTCAATAATAAAATATGCTAAAATATATATCACTAAATAAGCTCCAAAACTCTTGATACTACACTGTTGATATCAACTTCCTCTTTTTGCAAGCTCTTTCTATCTACAATCTCAACTATACCATCTTTTATCTTTTTACCAACAATTATTGCATAATTAATACCAATTAACTCATAATCTTTAATCTTAAAGCCAAAACGCTCTTTTCTATCATCTAATAATACTTCTAAACCTCTATCTTGAAGCTCTTTATATAAATTCTCTCCTAGCTCTTTCTCTTCACTATTTTTTATATTTGAAATAATTATCTCTATATCAAATGGAGAAGTACTCTTAGTCCAGATACACCCTTTATCATCATGGTGCTGTTCAATTATTGCGGCTAATAATCTTGAAATTCCAATACCATATGTACCCATCACAAAAGGTTTACTTTTACCGTTTTCATCTAAAAATTCAGCTTTTAAAGGCTTAGAATATCTTGTGCCTAGTTGAAAAATATGACCAATTTCAATACCTTTTGTATAATAAAGCTCTCCGCCACACTTAGCACATCTATCACCCTCTTGAACAGCAATTAAATCTCTAAAATTTTCATCTTCTGAAACTTTAACACCAACCATATGGTAATCTTTCTCATTAGCTCCACAAATTAAGTTGCTTTGCCCTTTTAACTCACTATCTATAACATAAGTTATATCTTTTGGTAAATTCTCAAACCCAATAAATCCTGGTGTTAAACCAGCCTTTATTAACTCCTCTTCACTTACATCTACTAATTCATTGGCTTCAACTGCATTGCAAGCTTTTGTCTCCTCTAACTCATCACTACCTCTAACAAAAAATAGTACAATTCTTTCTTCTCCTCCATCATAAAGAGCTTTTTTAGCTACAGCTTTAATTGTATAAAATTTATCTATATGGAAAAAATTTGCTAAGTCATCTATTGTTTTAATATCTGGTGTATAGAATTTCCCATATGTCATCTCAACAATCTCTTCTTTATCTTTAACTAAAGGAGCAATTTTAGGTTTTCTAATAGCCGCTTCTATATTTGCACCATAATCACACTCTTTACAAACTACTAAGGTATCTTCACCACTATCAGCTAATGCCATAAACTCCTTACTGCCACTCCCTCCAATTGCACCACTATCAGCCTCTACAATTCTAAAATCAAGCCCTAATCTTTTAAAAATATTACTATATGCCTCTTCCATTTTATTAAAGCCATTTTTAATCATATCTTCTTCATCTTTATGGAAGCTATAGCCATCTTTCATTAAAAATTCTCTACCTCTCATTAAACCAAAACGAGGTCTTATCTCATCTCTAAATTTTGTTTTTATCTGATATAAATTTATAGGAAGTTGCTTATAGCTCTTTACATAGCTTCTTACAAGATTTACCATCATCTCTTCATGAGTTGGCCCTAAAACATACTCTGCATCTTTTCTATCTTTAAATCTTAAAAGCTCTTTACCATACTTTTCAAATCTACCACTCTCTTTCCAAAACTCACTAGGAGTTACAAATGCTAAATCAACCTCTTGGCACCCTGCCTTATCTAACTCCTCTTTAGTAATTGCTCTAATTTTATCTAAAACTCTTTTTCCAAGTGGCAAAAAATTATATAAACCTGCACCAACACTTTGTATAAATCCACCTCTTATTAAATATATATGGCTTGGTATTACAGCATCATTTGGAGCCTCTTTAGATGTAAAAATAAAAGCTTCTGAAAAACGCATAATATTCCTTTATTTATATTTTTTTAAATCAATACTTTTAGTATCTATCTCAAATATCTCTTGAATTGCCTCTATAATCTCAATACCTTCATTCTCTTTAGATATTGCTCTCATATTTTTTGTAGGTTTGTGTAAAAATTTATCAAAAAGTTGTAATGCCATATATTCAATATTATCTTTATACTCTTTTGGCAAATACCCTTTTTTTATGACTCTTTGAGTCTCCTCTTTTACAATTTGTTCAATATTTAATCTCATCTGTTTGATTACAGGCTCAACAGAGAGTGCCTGAAGCCATTTTAAAAACTCATCTTTATACTTTTTTACAATATCATAAGCTATTATTGCTTGCTCTTTTCTAAGAGAGTGATTATTTTTTGAAATTGCTTGCAAATCATCTATATAATATATTTTAATTTTACTATCTTTTATATTTTTATCTATATCTCTTGGAATTGCCATATCAAACCATAATCTTTTTATACTTTTTGGCTCTACCATCTCTTGTGTAATAATAGGCTCTTTTGAAGCTGTAGCGCTAAATAGCAATCTATATTTATTTATATAGGTTGAAATCTTCTCAAAACTACCTACTTTAACATTCTCTCCAAGCTCATTAGCAAGAGCAATAGCATTCTCTTTATTTCTCGATACTAGCAATACATCCGCACCAGCTCTAAGAAGATGTTTAGTAGCAAGTTTTCCCATTTCACCTGTTCCAATAACTACTCCAACCATTCCAGATAAAGACTCAAGCTCCTCTTCTGCTTGAGCAACTGCAACAGATGCAATAGATATTGGATGTTCAGATATATTTGTAGAGTTTCTAACTTCAGCTGCACATTTAGTTGCATAACTAATTACTCTATTTAGCTCTTTTCCAGCAGTTTTATTATTAAAAGACAATCTAAAAGCCTCTTTAACCTGCCCTGTTATTTGAGCCTCACCAACAACCATAGAGTCAAGCGAAGAGACAACTTTAAAGATATGCTCAATTGCTTCATTCTCTTCATATCTTTTTGCACTCTTTTCTAAAGTATAAAAGTTTACACCCTTTGTTTTACTTAAAATTCCTAAAATTGCATGATATGTTGCAAAATTATCTCTACTTGCTACTACTATTTCTACTCTATTGCATGTATTTATTACAAATGCCTCTGTAATAAACTCAAAATCAGTTAAAGTATTCAAAAACTCTTTTATTTCATTATCATTTTTAAAAGCAATAGACTCTCTTTGCTCAAGCGAACACTGTTTATAGTTAAAACTAACAACCATATAATACACTTAAAAGCTCCTATCAACCATTTTAATAGCTATTGTCTCTAAACCTTTCTCTCCAGCTTTTTGCATCAAATCTATCGCTTCATTTACTAAACTAAACGCTTCATCTTTTGCTTTTTGAATAATATTATGCTCTTTAAATTTACCTAAAACCCAATTTTGCTCATCTTTATTTAAGACTCTTTTATGCATAGATTTTAGTCTCTCTTTATCATTTGAGTCTAATTCATTATATAAATAAATATATGGCAAAGTTGTCTTACCCTCTACAAAATCATTAAGTGCAGGCTTTCCAAGACTCTTTTCATCTGATATAATATCTAAAATATCATCAATCATCTGAAATGCAATCCCTAAATTTCTACCATAAGTTTTATAAATCTCTCTATCTTTCTTTGCTAAAATTGCCGCCGATTCACTAGCCGCCTCTATTAATGCCGCTGTCTTTTGGTAAATCATTGTTTTATACTCATCAACATTTGTATTAAAACTATCTGATAAAGCTACATCTCTTCTCTCGCCAATACTTAATTTAACAACAGCATTTGAGATAATTCTTGCTACCTCTCTATCTATATCTACAAGCTCATAAAAAGCTTTTGAGTATAAAATATCACCCACCATAATAGCACTTTTATTTCCAAAAAGTGCATTAATAGAAGCAACTCCTCTTCTAGTATATGCATCATCAATTACATCATCATGTAAAAGACTTGCCGCATGTATCATCTCTACAATTGCCGCACTTTTAACTACAACTAAACTATCTCCAGCAATCTCTAGCATCAATCTTGCTCTAAGTCTTTTACCAGCAGGAATTTTAGAAATTATCGAGGCAATATCTTTATCCTCTAAATCTAAAATATATTGGTTTATCTTTCTCTCAACTGCCTCTAACACTAAAACTCCTATTCACATTGTGTTACGATATTACCAACTGTCTCTAAATATAAAGATGTTAATCTATTATTATACTCATCAGGATTAGCAATAGCAAAACTTTTAATATCTCTTTCATACTGCTCTTCTAAACCATTATCTTCTAATAGTTTTTCAGCAAGTGCCAATCTAGCAAAAACTTTCTCTAGCTCATTTGCAACAATATTTTGATTTGCTGTTTTTATAATAGAAATAAAATTATCCTGTGGCGTTGTATTCATAAAATCATCATCGTCAAATAGATTCATTTTTATCCCTTTTTTGCTTGAATTATAGCACTAAAGGTTTAAAAGATAGTTAAGTTTATATACTTAATAGTCTATTCCATCCTCAGCATTAGCAACAGTTAAAGCAAAATGTATATTTACGCCGCTATTTTTTAAAACTCTACTAGCCTCTTCTATGGTTGTTCCTGTTGTAATAACATCATCAATTAATATTGCATCTATATTTTTAGGACCGCTATAAACAAATCCTCTAGGATTATTTAACCTAAACTCCAAGCTTTTGCCTGCATACTGTATATTATTGCTTGCTTTTAAAACATAATGCAATGCTTTAGCATTACTATTTTTTGTTCCATAATGTGTTAATAGTGCTATATTAGAATATCCTCTTAAAACATTCTCATCAATCCCAATAACATATATCTTATTATCACCTTTATAAGAGTTGGTATAAGCTTTTATAAATGGCTGAAAAAACTTTTTTGCAATATATTTATAAAATCTATACCCACTAATAATATATTTACTTTTTACAAGTTCTGATACCAAATAGTAATCAAAAAAACTAATTACTTCTAAGTTCCCTACTCTTTTTTCTATCATCTGAGGTTTTAAATATATTACTTCACATCTATCACATAAAGGTTTTATAGTCAAACTATTACAGCTTAAACATCTCATATCTATATCCTATATAACTATTTAATTCTATATATCCATATTTTCTAATTACTTATAATAAATGAAATAATAACATACTTTATCTAAAAACTATTTGCAAATATTAATAAATTCTTAAGGTAAGTGTAATTATTTTTCGATATATTTTGCCAAAAACAAAGGTGTTTAAGATGATGCCATTTAGCGATGAAGACTTATATATAGCGGCAAGCAATTATCTTCCAACAATTGAAGAGTATGTTAAATCTCACCAAGGAACAATAAAACCTCTTGGTGTTAAAGATGGAGTAATTTATATAGAACTTGGTGGAGCATGTAATGGATGTTCTATGAGTACAATGACAACAAAAATGCTTGTACAAAAAAAATTAAGAGAGTTAATCCATCCAGAGGTTGTAGTAGAGAGTATCTTTCCAGGTCAAGAAGATACCCTTCCAAAAGATTTATATAGAGGTTAGCGAGTTGTAAAACTCCATCTCTTGGTTTTTATTTTGCCATTAACAGAAGCTTTTAAAAAGACTTTATATTTTGTTTTAGATTTTAATCTATTTAACGGAACTAAAACATAATTATTTTTTCTAATTTTACTATTTATATCATTTTTACTTGATACTATTTTGCAATTTACCTCTTTCTTTCCACAATATAACTTAAATTCTAAAAGTTTTACATTATGGTAATATCCTTTGTTAAATGTTGCAGTTATAGGAAAACCAAATTTTCTATAAAGAAATTTTGGAGTCTCTTCAGCACCAAGAGTTGGAACATTTGTTTGATTATTATATGGATAGAGAATAATATCTTTAGATCTTCTCATCATTAAATTCATCTCTTTATCAAATAGATTTGCAGGTATTATATCGCTTCTTTTTGGACATACACTATCTATAATAGAAGGTGCATTTTTATAATGCTTGTTACAAAGAGTAGCAATTTTACTATTTGACATATCATAAACAAATATTGAACCAACTCTAGCATAACCGATACTATCTATTTGATTATAAAGAAAAGCTAGTCTATGATAAACAGTTGCCATAAGTTTATCAATAGACTCTTTATAGCTATTTTCACTAAAAGTAATATTTTCAATTACCACTTTTGTTTTATAACCAGCTTTTACTATTCTATTCCAAGGAGTTGAAGCAAAATAGTATGGAAAACCCTCTATCTCATAATGAGAAAACTCTCGGTTTTTATTAACATAAATAGCATGTTTTTTTGCCGCTAATGATAATTTAGAATTAAAAGATAGAGGCATTAAACCACAATTTTTTCTAATATTATTAATATATGTTAAAGGTGATGCAAATAAAAATGTAAAATCTATTAATAGTATAAATAAAATTATTCTAACCATAGCTATTAAACTTTTTTCAATATTATATGTAAAATTTATTACTATATGGTAAAATTGTTTCAAAAAAAAAGATAAAGTAGGTACCTATGAGAAAAATAGTAGTTTTATCAATATTTGGGATATTATCAATTAGCTTTATTACTAGCTGTCAAAGTAGTAATAAACTTTCACCTCAAAACTGCCAAAAAAATATGTACTGCTATAAAAATATAAATTTTGGTATAACAAGAGGAGCAAGTTACGAAAAAGGAATAAGAGATGGGTGTAGAACTGGTGAAGGAACTTTTACTAAAGACTACTATGCATCAAGCACCAATAAAGACTACTATGATGGATGGATTTTAGGCAGAAGTAGATGCAAACAGATTCTCCCAAACGAAGGGACTCTCTTAGCAGAAGAAAAAAGTCGCCAAAGAGCAGAGTATCAAATTAGAAAATTAAAAATGGAGCAAGAGCAACAACCAGAAGTTGAAGGTATAGTTGATAGTTTATTAGAAGAAGATAATATTCAAACTGCCCAAGAAGAGGAGTATTAATCCTCTTAGAGATACTCTTTTATATTATCTAAACTATTTAAAGTTGCAAAACATTTTGAATTATTACAAATTTCTATAGAGCTATTATTTATTAATTTATATTGAATATATGGATATTTGGTATCCATATTTCTAATTTTTTCTAAATTTTTAATATTTGCTTTTACAATTTTATCATCTTTTAAATATCTTATTGCAACATCACTTAATTTAGGACGAGATATTGGCTGACGCATTAAGTTATATGATTGTACTTGTAGTGTGAAGTTTGCAAACTTTTCATAAATTGATTCACTTAATGAGCGTATAGTTAATAAATTTTCAACCATTATTGATAAAGGCGAAGGGTATGAGCTATCAAAGTCATCTATAAAATTTTTAAACTCTAAATTACCAATTTGCCATCTACCATTTTTATAAAATAGCTTTATAGCTTCGTTTGTTAAATTTGTCGCTTCAATTAAAAATATCTCATCAAATGTATAGTTATAAGCTGTTATTAAAGCTTTAATATAGTATGCATAATCTTCTAAAAAAGCTTCTATTTTTGGCTCTTTTTCATATAAAGTACTATGAAATAATCTATTATCTTTAAACATTTTTGATTTTAATTTATTAAGTGATTTTAGTGCAATATCTTTATATTTTTTATCTATATAACTTAATTCAAATAAAGAGATAACCACCATAGCATTCCAAGAGGTAATAATCTTTTTATCAATAAATGGATACTCTCTTTTTGCTCTAATATCTTTTAAAACCTTAATAGCTCTTTTAGCTTCATCTTTATCTCTAATAGATAAATCTATATATCTTGCAATTGATTTGCCATCAAAGTTTCCATTCCTTGTAATAGAAAGCTCAAAAAGTAGTGATTTATCAATACTTTCTCTCTCAAATGCCTCTTTTACCTCATTATAATCATATATATAATAATCTCCTTCTATTCCATTAGAATCAGCATCTACTGAGCTAAAAAAGAGTAAATCTTGGTTCATTTTATCTAATAAAAACTCTGCAGTCTCTAAAGCTATCTTTTTGTATCTATCTATTTTAAACTCTTTAAAAGCTTTTGTATAAATACCTAAAAGCAAAGCATTATCATAAGTCATCTTCTCAAAATGTGGTACTAACCATAAATTATCAGTTGAATATCTACAAAACCCTCCATCTACTATATCATACATACCCCCTAAGGAGATTTTATCTAAGCTATTTATTACAATATCTTTAAGTTCATTATCACTACTTAACTTATATAAATTTATCGCCAATTCAAGAGTAGAAGTGTGTGGAAATTTAGGGGCTTTTCCAAATCCACCATGAGTTTTATCATAAACTTGCTTGATTTGATTTATAGCTATATCTATTAATGAGTCATTTAATTTTGTTGCAGTTATCTTACCTTTTGGTCTTATAGCATCTAAAATTTCATACCCCTTACTCTCTATACTTTTAGCAGATTTTTCCCAATTATTTGCTATTACTTCAAGTAAATCTTTAAACCCCATCTTACCATAATCTGGCAAAGGCGGAATGTAAGTTGCACTATATATTGGAACTAAAGTTGGTGTTAAAAATATACTTAATGGCCAACCTCCTGTAGTATTATTCATCTTTGCAAAAACCTCTTGAAAATGCTTATCTATATCTGGTCTCTCCTCTTTATCCACTTTAATAGATATAAATTTACTATTTAATATATCTGCAATATCCCTATTTTTAAAAGACTCCTCTTGCATTACATGACACCAATGGCAACTACTATAGCCAATACTTAAAAAAATTACTTTTTTTGTTTTTTTTGCTAATTGTATAGCTTCATCACCCCAAGGATACCAATTTACCAAATCATTTGCATGAGCTTTAAGATAAAAAGAGTCCTCATTAGCCAATAAATTTTTCATTTTATACCTTTTTATTTTACAATTTTTTGCTATAGTTATAACGACAAAATTAAGTAGTCTGTTATACTATCATAAAACTTAAAATTAAGGATTTTAAATGAAAAAACTATTAATAATACTCTTTATACACTTTTTTGTTATATTGCATGCTGATGGCTTTGCTAACTTTAACTTACCACAACAACAAAAATTTTTAAAACCATCAGAAGCTTTTAAAGTAAAAGCTACAACTACAAAAGATGGAGTTAAAGTAGATATTATTTTGGGTGATAAAATACATATTTATAAAAATAAATTAGACTTTGCTATTACTAAACCAATAAAAAAAGAGATAAAAATAAATCTTCCAAAAGGTAAAATCATTACAGGTGAAGAGGCATATGAAGGAAATTTAACCTTTATTATACCAAACTCAAAAATTGCTCAAAACTCAGAATATGAGCTAACTATTAGCTTGCAAGGATGCTCTGATGAAGGAATTTGCTATGCACCGCAAACCTATAAATTTAAATTAAAAGCTCCAACTTCTAATATACAAGTTAATAATCAATCAAGCAATAAGAATATTACTAATAGTAACAATGAAACTTTTTTTAGTAAAATATCACACTTAGCAAAAGAAGGAAATAGCAAAGAGATTGCAAAAGCTTTACAAAATGAAGGTCTTCTTTTTGTTTTATTGCTATTTTTTATTGTAGGATTGCTTTTAGCTTTAACACCTTGTATTTTACCAATGATTCCAATATTAAGCTCTATTTTATTGCAACAAGCAGGTAAACAAAAAGAGGGATTAAGCAGAGCAGAATCTTTTACTATCTCATTAGTCTATGTTGTTGCAATGTCAGCTAGTTATGCTATTATTGGTATTGTAGCTGGCCTCTTGCATTTTGATATACAAGCAAATTTAAATAACCCTTACGTAATTGTTCCTGTAGCACTAATTTTTATTGCTTTAGCATTTTCTCTATTTGGATATTTTGAAATTGCACTACCTCAATCGCTTCAAACAAAACTAACCGGACTTAGCAACAGTGCTCAAGGAAAAGGCTTAATAGGTACAGCAGTTATGGGTGCAATATCAGCTTTAATTGTAGGAGCATGCACTGCACCAGTAATTAGTGGTGCTATTTTATTTATATCTTTAACAGGAAATGCAACATTAGGAGGTATGGCTCTATTTGTTATGGGTATTGGTGCTGGAGTACCACTGTTGCTTGTTGGATTAGGAGCAAAAAATCTTGTACCAAAACCTGGTGGCTGGATGGAAAATGTATCAAGATTCTTTGGCTTTTTAATGCTAATAATGGCTCTATATATAGCAAGAGGATTAATTAGTGATACTGCATTTATGTATCTATTTAGTATATTATTAATTGGTGCATCAATTATGTTTGGTCTATTTGATGGCAAAGAGACAAAAGGATTTGCAGGTATATTTAAAACATTTAACTTTTTAATGCTTTTATATGGAAGTTTAATATTTATTGGTGCATTAAGTGGAGCAAAATCTATATTAAACCCTTTAGAACCTTTTAAAGGTGAAAAAATCATAAACTCTACTAAAGAGATTAAACATCAAACAAAAAATTATACCTTAGAAAAATTACTTCAAGAAATTAATAATGCTAAAAAACCTGTAGTAGTTGATATAGGTAAAGATAACTGTGCGGCATGTACAGAATTAGCAAAAATTACATTCCCAAATCCCGATGTAAAAAAAGAGTTAGAAAGATTTAAATTTATAAAACTAGATATAACAAAATATACCAAAGATGACCAAAAAATTATGAAACATTTTAATATATTTGGAGCACCAAATATACTATTTTTTAATAGTAAAGGCGAAGCTTTAGAAGATAAATTCCAACAAGGTTTTATAGAACCAAAAAGATTTATAAAGTTATTAAAAAGTATAGAGTAACTCTACTCTATTTCTTCTTTACTTAAGTAAAATCTGATAAAATTCCATACATTTATAAAAAATACTTATTAAAAGGCAATAGTATGGAAAATAATATAGATTTAAATTCAGATATATTTCAAGCAGAATTAGAAAAAACCTGGAACTTTATAGATAAAGTTAATAAAGAGTTTGGATTTGTACAAAATCCAGATGAAGAGATTAATGAAGGTGTAGCTATGGGGCTTGCTAGAAATAGACTAATTTATGGTAAAAGATACTGCCCTTGCTTCATAGTTCAAGGTGAAACAAAAGAAGAGAGAAAAAAAGCAAATAATAGAATATGTCCATGTAAACCAGCTCTTGAAAAAGAGATACCACAAAATGGAGTCTGCCATTGTGGACTATTTTGTACACCTAAATATGCAGAAACTAAATCTAAAGAAAAAGAGCTTATTGAAGCATCTCATACTCATTCAAGAGGTTTAAGTAAAGAGGAGGCAAACTCAATCTTACAAAAAGAACAACTTGATGGAGACGAAGTAGAAGCTTTGCTTGAAGCTAGAGATTTAGGCATGGTTGATTTTAAACTAATTGATGTAAGAGAGCCTATGGAGTATCAAATGGCACATATCAAAGGTACTGATGAACTTTTACCAACAACAAAATTTTATGATTGGATAGAAGATTTATCAAAAAGAAAAGAGCATATTATTTTATATTGTCATACAGGTAGTAGAAGTTACCAAGTTCAACATATATTAAAAGCTCAAGGCAAAAATAATGTAAGTAACTTTACTTATGGAATTATTACATATCCAGGAGAGATAATTAGAGGCTAACTTTTCATCATAGAGTTTAGATACTCTTTGTGTCTCTCCTCTAACTCTTTATCTTTTAACTTATCTATATCCCCTTTTTCAATCGCCTCTTCTAATAGTTCAATCTTCTCAACTAAATATTTAAAAAGCTCTTTTTCAATATCTGGCATAATATTATGGCGAAGAGGCTCTTTATTATCTATTCTTCTAGCAATATGAGCTGGTACTCCAACAGCTGTACAATCTGGTGGAACATCTTTTATAACTACAGAATTTGCTCCTATTTTTGCATCTTTTCCAATTGTAATATTCCCTAAAACCTTAGCACCTGCTCCAATTGTAACACCATCTTCAATAGTAGGATGCCTTTTACCTTTAGATAGACTAACACCCCCAAGAGTAACCTGCTGATAAATAAGTACATTATCTCCAATCTCTGCTGTCTCACCAATTACTACTCCTGTAGCATGGTCAATAAATAATCCTTTTCCTATTTTAGCCCCTGGGTGTATATCTACAGTAGTTAAAAATTGTCCTATTGCAGATATAAGCCTTGGTAAAAATCTTAAACCTTTTTGATATAGAGCGTGACTTATCCTATAAAAGAATAGAGCCCAAACTCCTGGATAATTAAAAAATAGTTCAAAGTTAGATTTCAAAGCAGGATCATTCTTTTTTATTGTCTTAAAATCATCAATAATATTACTAATTAATCCCATTTTTTATACCTTTGATGCTTGAATTGTTTTAAGATAGCTATTTTCACTTAAATAAAGATAAAGTTTACCTAAAAGAATCTGTTTTTGTTCTTGTTCTATTAAATTAGACTCTTCTATTAGAGTTTTTAATCGTTTATCAAGAGCTCCTATATCATAATCTATATCATCTAAAATATCAATTAAATTTTGAGCCTCTAAAATAGAATCTAAATAGTAATCTCCACTCTTATCAAACTTAATTACTACTTCTGTAGGATGAGTAAATAGATTATGTTTCATTCCTAAGACCTCTTGATATGCACCCGTTAAAAAGAATGCTAAAAAATACTCCTCTTTTTGCACATCTATATTATGCAACTTTAAAGGAGCTTTAGGATTATAAGGAATTTCTCCATCACTATCGCAAGTAATATCCCAAATAGATGCGGCTTGTGTTGGTTTTTTTGAGAGATGAGATATTGGCATTATAGGAAAACTTTGCCCTAATCCCCAAAAATCTGGAATCGATTGAAACATAGAGAAATTTACTAAATATTTCTCTTGAATCTTATTTTGAAGTCTTTTTAACTCATCACCATCCTCTTTTGATAAAAGCTCAATAGCCTCTTTTATAATTAAATTTACCAAAATCTCTGTATTTGATCTATCTTCTAAATCTATATAGCCTAAATCAAATAGTGTAAGCAAACTATCAAGATGATCTATAGCATCATGCAAATACTCTCTAGCATTATTAATATTTATAGATTTAAATAGATCATAAAGCTCCTCAATTAAAGGAGGATTTTTATCTTTAAGTCTTAAACTCTTTTCATTATACTCTTGCGAAAAAAGCTCTAAGACTGGTGCAACCAAAATAGAGTGACTCGCAGCAATAAATCTTCCAGATTCAGTATATATATCTGGCTCATCAACACCCTTATTTTTTGCTATCTCTTGCATTAAAAATATTACATCATTTGCAAACTCTTTAATAGAATAGTTTCTATTCTCATTTTTTTGTACTTGAGAATACTCAACTGCCAATCCGCCTCCAATATTAATTGCATTTAAATTTTTGGCACCTCTTTTTTTTAAATCAGCATATATATTGCCAGCTTCTCTAAGAGCTTTTTTAAGAGGACCTATCTCTTCCATCTGAGAGCCAATATGAAAATGTATCATATAAAATCTATCAATTAACCCCTCGCTCTCAAGCATATCACAAGCTTCTAAAAGCTCTGTTGAAGTTAATCCAAATTTAGAACTATATCCACCACTCTTTGCCCAAGCACCAACCCCAGAACTATGCATTCTAATTCTCATACCAATTTTTGGTGTTATTTTATCTTTAAACTTAGAATTAAACTCTCTATTTACCTCTAAAATCGCCTCTAACTCATTGAGCCCTTCAATAGTAACTGTAATATCATGTCCACTCTTTGCGGCTATAAAACAAAGAGCTATCATCTCAGCATCTTTAAAACCATTTACAGTAATTGGTGCTCCTAAAGGGGTCTTTGCAATAGCTATAATAAGCTCAGCTTTACTGCCAGCCTCTAAACCATAGTTGTACTCTTTTGATAAATCTACAATCTCATTTACAAAGTTTGGAAACTGATTAACCTTCAAAGGAAAAACAGCTTTAAAATTACCTTTATAGTTAAACTCATCTATAGCTCTATAAAACTCTTTAAATAGTATATCTAACTGCTTTTTAATTAAGTGTGGAAACCGAAGTAGTATAGGACCTTTATAGCCTTTGTCTCTTATCTCTTTTGTTATCTCATATATTGAAGGGCTTTTTTTATAATTTATTAATATTTTATCATCTTTAATAATAAAATTATCATTACCCCAAATAGATAAACCATAATCATCTCTCATACTACTTCTCCACAATAAAGAAAATAACCATATTATACTAAAAAGTTGCATTATTAATCTTTACTTTATAAAATATAGATATAATGTTTTTTGAAAAGAATGAGGGATAGATTCTCTTCTTGCAATGCGTTACTTTGTGTTACCCCTGCTAGAAAAACTTCCACATATTTTCCGCTTATTTATATAAGTGTAATCTATATTTATTTTAAAGGTACAAAATGTCTAAAGTTTTAGAAGGCACAGTTAAATGGTTCAACGATGAAAAAGGTTATGGTTTTATATCTCAAGATAACGGTAATGGAGATTTATTTGTTCATTTTCGTCAAGTTAATAATCCTAATGGAGGGCGTGTATCTCTTCAAGATGGTCAAAAAGTAACTTATGAAATTGGCGAAGGTTTAAAAGGCCCACAAGCTGAAAATGTAACAGTAGTAAACTAACTTATACTACTTAAATATTAGGCTTTTAGCCTAATCTAAAACTCCAATAATCTCTCCACCACCTAAAAGTTTATCACCATCATAAAATACAGCAAATTGTCCTTTTGCAATCCCTAAAACTGGTTCAAAAAGCTCTATTGTTCCTAAATTATTAATAATTGTTACTTTGGCTCTAACACCTTTTGTTCTATATCTTACCTTTACTTCACACTCAAACTCACTTCTATTAATAAATAGATTTATATTTGCAATTTTTATAAAGTTTTTTTGCAACATATCTTTAGTGCCAACAATTAAAGTATTATTTTTTGCATCTAAATCTAATACATAATGTGGAGTATGCGCACCTTTTACAAAAAAACCTCTCCTTTTGCCTATAGTATAATGCATATACCCCTTATGTTCACCAACTACTTTACCATTGATATCTTTCACAACACCAGGTTTATTTGTATTAAAATGTCTATTTAATATCTCAACATAACTATTCTCAACAAAACATATTTCACTACTTTCACTCTGTTTAGCAAACTCTTTTAAAACCTCTATATTATTAGCAAACTTTTTAACATCCTCTTTTAGCCACTCTCCAAGCGGAAATATTACCCTATTTACTATATCTTTTTTAACTTCTGCTAAAAAGTAACTTTGATCTTTACTTAAATCTTTTCCCTTATAAAAAAAGCCATCTTTAACTCTTACATAATGTCCTGTAGCTATCTTTTCAATATTAAGAGAGTTGGCAAACTCAACCATCTTCCCAAATTTAATTTGTCTATTACATACTACACACGGATTTGGTGTTAGTCCTTCTTTATAAGAGTCTATAAAATAGCTATATACTAAATCTTTAAAGCTATCTTGTATATCATAAATTAAAAGCTCTATACCCAAATATTTAGCAACTTTTTTTGCTTTTGCTATATTTTTTCTATTTAACTCTTCTAAATTATGCATAATCATATATATGCCAACTACTTCATAACCCATCTCTTGCAAAAGTACAGCACTAACTGTAGAATCCACTCCTCCACTCATTCCTAAAAGTACCTTTTTTATAATATCTCCTTAATCTCTAAATAGATAGTATCTTTAATATATAAATTAATTAATGCAAACTCTAATCTATCTTTTATAATTACTCCGCTTATATGCTCTTTTGCAATAGCAGTAGTTAAATTTATTAACTCTTTTTCTAAATTGCATCTTATTAAAAAATGACCTTTTTTTGCTCTAAACTCTTTTTTTGTTATACTCTTTTTTTTAATAAAAATATAGCTATCTTTGCTAAAAAGTCTCCCTTTTACAAAGCCACTATCTTCTGATATTACTATATTTAAACTACTTTGTTCTATTTTTAGCCAAGAGTTTTTATTTAATTTTTTAAAATCTTTTTTATTAAACTCTATAGGCTCACTAACAAAATAACTCTCTTTTTTTGTTGCTAATGAGTTTGCTTGCAAATTATTCATCATCTATATCGCCAATAAAATACTCTAATATGGCTCTTTTTGAAGCAATTTTTAAATCTTGCGGAACATTTTGACCAGTTGTAATAAAAGAGACTGGCAATTTTGTATCTAATAGAAAAGCTATTAAATTACCTGTATTTTTTGTCTCATCAACTTTTGTAACTATTACTTTATCTATATTTAAAAAAGAGAAATGCTCATAAATATCTTTTAAATCCACATATTTAGAAGAAGCAGATATAACTAAATTTATAGAGTTATCATTTCTTGAACTGCTTCTATATAATTTTACTGTATTTAAAAGCTTCTCTATATCATAAGGAGAGCTACCAGCTGTATCTAAAAATATTAAATCTTTACTACCAATTGTAGATAACAACTCAAATAACTCATCTGCTCCTTCTATACAGTAATAATCTACTCCCAAACTTTTTGCATAAAAACCTAACTGTTCATAAGCACCAACCCTATAGTTATCTAAGTTTACAATAGCAATTGATTCTCTTTTTATACCTTTTTTCATACACCAAGCAACAATTTTTGCTAATGTTGTAGTTTTACCAACTCCTGTTGGTCCAACAAATAGATTAATCTTCTTATCTATTGGAGCTTTTGCAATATTAATTGCCTCTTCAATCTCTTCTAATACAAAAGATAATAATAAAGATTTATCATCAGCAACTTGTGTTCCAATAAAAGGGTCTAACATATAATCAACCCAACTTTTATTTAAACCTTTATTAATTAAAAGCTCTTTTATCTCTTTTATTGAAGTCTCATTTTTAGGTTTAGGAGCTAATGCCTCTTTCATTTTATCCATTTTAGATTTTAAAACCTTAATCTCTTCAAGCAAAGCCTCTTCTTCATCAATTCCTGCATATTTTTTAAAAGTCTCTTCATCTACTTCTATGGTAATTTCTGCTTTTAAATTTCCATCATTATCTTTATATTGAGAAGCTTTAACAACTTTAAAATTATCAATTGAGCCATACTTTTGTATAGCTAATTTATATGCTTCAATTGGTGTTGGCGCAATAAAACTCTCTTTAAGCATCTATTCCCTTTTAAATATTTAAGTGGTATTAGCACACTATCTCTTTCACTCCAATTAGGATGTGGAATAATAAGCTTAGGTGCTTTATTAACTTTTAGATTATTATAAAATATTATATCTAAATCTAATGTTCTTGGCGAATCTTTAAACTCTCTTTTTCTTCTAAAATACTTTTCTACTCTTTGAGTATATCTTAAAAACTCTAAAGGTTTCAAATAAGTCGATGCTAATATAATACTATTATAAAAATATGGTTGCTTTAAATACCCAAAAGGAGGATTTTTATAAATAATAGAAGTAGTATGTATATTTAATAATCTATCTCTTCTAAACTTTACTAAAAGGCGTTTAAATACTCGTTTTGTATCTCCTATATTTCCCCCTATTCCCAATATAACCACATTTTTACAGTTATATTTATTAGTATTAGAAGGAAAATCTAAACTCTTTATTACTCTTTTATCTCCTCTTTTTAAATATATATATCCACCCACTTATATCCTTATAAAACCTCTGCTTTAGAATTACTAATTACTACCATATCTTCTATTCTTATTCCAAACTCACCTTCTATATAAATACCAGGCTCTATTGTAAATACCATTCCATCTTCTATAACAGTATCGCTTTTATATGAGATATATGGCATCTCATGAATATCAATACCAACTCCGTGTCCTGTTGAGTGTACAAAATATTTACCAAATCCTTTTTTCTCTATAACATCTCTTGCTATTTTATCTATATCTTTTGCTCTCATTCCAGCTCTTGCTTTTTTTATTGCCATATCATGAGCTTTCAAAACACAATCATATGCTTTTTGAATCTTGTTAGATTTAAATTTCTGTTTAGTATTAAAAGTAAAATCTTTATCATAATAAGCTGTTCTAGTTCTATCAGAACAATATCTTTTATATTTAACTCCAGCATCTAAAAGTATTAAATCCCCCTTTTTTAAAGACTTTTTAGATGCAATAGCATGTGGCTTTGCCGCATTTTCATTAATTGCAAAAATTGGTTCAAAACTTAAATCTCTTAAACCATAATCTCTTAAATATGACTCAATTATAAAATTAAGCTCTATCTCATTAGAGCCTTCTAAATTATTTAGTGCAAATGCAATCTTTTTAAAACTATCTTTTCCTAATTTTACTGCCTTTTTAAGATACTTTATCTCTTTAGCACTCTTTATAACTCTCTTTTTATGGGACATATTTGGTATAAATTTAAATTTTGTAGGAACTTGACTTTTTAATCTATCAAAACTATATATATCCCACTCTACAGGGTCAATTGCAATATTTTTTACCCTATTTTTTTTAAGAATCTCAATTAATTTATCAAGCAATGTATTTGTTATTAAAACTTGTGCTCTCTTAATAGCTCTTTTAGCCTCTATCTCATATCTTCCATCTGTAATAAAAAAAGCTTCTTTACCTAGCTTTAAAAAAATTGCATTATCACAACTATAATTACACTCATAATATAAAGCACTCTCATTTTTAAAAACAATATAATTCATTAGGAAAGCTCCAAAAAGTTAAGTAGAAAGTAGAGGCTAACTATGCCTCTTGATTTTGTTGCGCCTCTTTCATAGCTTTTATCTCATTCATTACCTGAATAATTCCAATCATTGCTAAATGGTATCCAAAAGGTCCCATTCCAGCAATTACACCAGCACAAACCTCTGCTGTTAAAGATTTTTTTCTAAAATCCTCTCTTGCATGAATATTACTTAAATGCACCTCTATTGTAGGAATCTCTACAGCCGCAATTGCATCACGAATCGCAATAGAAGTATGAGAATAAGCCGCAGGATTAATAATAATTCCATCAGCATCACCCATACACTCTTGAATTCTATCTACAATCTCACCCTCTAAATTACTTTGAAAAAACTCAATTTCAACCTGATTTTGCTCTGCAAAACTTTTCATCTGCTGATGAATCTCTTCTAATTTCATCGGCCCATAGATATGTTGCTCTCTAACTCCAAGCATATTTAAATTTGGTCCTTGAATTACAACTATTTTCATATACCAACCTTTATTATTAAATTTGCTATAATTCTATTAAAAGTGTTGTTATAAAAGGTTTAAATAGTGAAAATAATATCAGCTAAATATATATTTGCTAATAATGAGTTCTTAGAAAATAGTGCCATTTTATTTAATAATAAAATTTTAGAGATTGACAGTTTAGAAAATTTAACTAAAAAATATCCAAATATTACGCCAAAAATTTACAATAATAACTATGTAATATATCCAGGATTTATCAATATGCACACTCATTTAGAGTTTAGTGCAAATCAATCTATGCTAAAACTTGGCGATTTTATGGAGTGGCTATATAGTGTATTTGAGTATAGAGATAAATTAGTAAATAATCTAAATCAAAATATTTTAGAAAATGCTATTAATCAAATGCTATATAGCGGTGTAACTACTTTTGGTGCAATATCTAGCTTTGGAGCAGATATGCAAATATGCAAAAATACCCCTTTAAGAGTAATATATTTTAACGAAGTAATAGGTTCTGTTGCATCAATGGTAGATGCTCTTTTTAAAGATTTTAAAATAAGATTAGAAGAGTCAGCCAAACTAAAAAGCCATAACTTCTATCCAGCAATTGCTATACATTCACCATATTCAGTACACCCAATACTCTTAAAAGAGGTTTTAAAAATAGCTAAAGAGAAAAATCTTTTAGTAAGTGCACACTTTTTAGAATCATCATACGAAAGAGAGTGGCTAGAAAATAGTAGCGGAGAGTTCAAAAAACTATTTGAAAAATTCTTTAACACCTCTAAACCAGTAAACTCAATTAAAGAATTTTTAAATGCTTTTAAAGATATAAAAACTCTCTTTACTCACGCTACTCAAGCCACAAAAGATGAGATTAACATAATTAATAACAATAATAGCTCAATCATTCACTGCCCAATATCAAATAGATTACTAAATTGTGGAAAATTAGATATAAATAGTGTTAATAATCTTCTTTTAGGAACAGATGGATTAAGTTCAAACTACTCGTTATCAATTTTAAATGAACTAAAAAGCGCTCTATTTATGCATACTAACATTCCTACAAAAGAACTTGCATTTAATTTAATTAAGTCTGTTACAACAAATGCTTCAAAAGCTACAAATCTAAAAATAGGCAAAATTAAAAAAGATTACTTTGCCGATTTTACTATTTTAAAATTACCAAACGATTTTAATAATAATAAAGACTCAATTGCGCTAAACTCAATAATTTTTAATAATAAAGCAAGTTATGTCTATATAAATGGAGAGCAAATCATATAGATACTCTATCTTCAATTGCTCTTGCTAATGAGAGAGTATCTATATTTTCTAATGAAACGCCGGTAGGAACACCTTGTGCAATTTTTGTAAATTTTATATCTAAATCTTCTAATTGGCTCTCAATATAAAGCATCATAGTATCGCTTGCAATTGATGGAGCAAATGCAAATATTAGCTCTTTTGCATCTTTTATAGCCTCTTTTAGATGAGTTAAATCAAATGTATCTATATCACTTAAGACATAATACAAGCCATTATACTGTCCTAATTTTTCAATAGTTAAAATATCTTTTGCACTCTCAACTAAACAAACTTTACTTCTATCTCTACTCTCATCACTGCAAATATAGCATAACTCATCTTCACTTAAATTATGACACCTTTGGCATCTATGAATAGACTCAACTGCACTTTCAATAGCATGTGCTAACTTAACTCCATCATACTGCCCATTTGTTACTATATGGTAAGCTAGCTTTATTGCACTTTTTTCACCAATCCCTGGTAATTGATTAAATGCTTCTACTAGATTTTTAAATGGCTCTAACTTATTCATTTATATAATCTACTACTTTTGTGTACTCTGCAACTTTTTTAATTTTTTCTATTACCTTTTGATGGATTGCATCTTTAGCATAAATATCTAAATCATCTTTTGTATCAAACTTTGCGGTTAATACTAAATCCATTGCTCTATCCTCATTAGCAAAATTTATGCCAACCTCCATAAACTTTACAACATCAATTAAATCTTTTAAATTTTCAATATCTTTTTTTATCTCTAAAATCTGCTCTTTTGAACAATCTTCCTTAAACTTAATCATAACAATATGTGTAATCATAAAAAACCTTTAATTTACTCTTTTTATTTTTATAAAATTATATAATAATGTGATAAAATTACGCACAAAATTTAAAAAAAAGGTTATATCTATGCAAGAGGTTTGTTACTATGAAGTTTTAAATATATCAAAAGATGCAACAACAACAGAAATTAAAAAAGCATATAGAAGACTTGCACTTAAATATCATCCAGATAAAAATCCAGGCAACAAAGAAGCCGAAGAGAAATTTAAGCTTATAAATGAAGCATACGCTGTTTTAAGCGATGAAAAGAAAAGAGAAATTTATGATATGTACGGCAAAGAAGGTCTTAATAATCAAGGAGCTAGTAGTGGATTTGGCTCAAGCAGTATGGATGATATTATGGATATATTTAACTCAATGTTTGGAGATGCTTTTGGTTTTGGAAGAAGAGCAAATAATCATCGTTCATCTATGCCATATCCACTAGATATAGAAATAGAAACAACCTTAGAGTTTAATGAAGCAATATTTGGATGTGAAAAAGAGATAGATATAACTTACAAAGAGCCTTGTAAAGAGTGTAAAGGTACAGGTGCAAAAAATGCAGAGTTCATTACCTGTAGCTATTGTCATGGGCATGGTCAAATTATGATGCGTCAAGGATTTATGACATATACTCAAGAGTGTCCAAAATGCCAGGGTAAAGGAAAAATTCCAAAAGATATTTGTACTAACTGTAATGGAGTTGGTGGAGTTAATAAAAGTGAAACAATTACAGTTAATATTCCAGCCGGTGTAGATGTTGGAAATAGATTAAGAGTTCCTGCTAAAGGTAATTTAGCAAATAATGGACACAGAGGCGATTTATACATCCATTTTGATATAAAAGATGATGAACACTTTGTTAGAGATGGTGATGATATATATATTGAAGTTCCAGTATTTTTTACTCAAATCTTACTATCTGAAGAGATTAAAGTTCCTTCACTTGAAGGTGAATTAACTATAAAATTATCACCAAAAATTAGAGATAAAGAGCATTTTATATTTAAAAACAAAGGTGTTCCAAATGTAAATAATCCAAGCTATAGAGGACGCTTTATAGCACAAATTAAAATTATATATCCTAAAAAATTGAATAAAGAGCAAAAAGAGCTTCTGCAAAAACTACAAGATAGCTTTGGAATTGATAGTAAGCCTCACAAAAGTATATTTGAAAGTACCTTCGAAAGAATAAAAAAGTGGATTAAATAAAGAAATCTTCTAAGATTTCTTTATATATAAACTATTTACCTGCTTCTACAGCCTCTTTTAAAGTTTTTCCAGCTTTAAATTTTGGAGCTTTGTGAGCTGGCTTTGTATAAGTTTTATCACTTCCAGGAATTTTACCACTCTTTTCTGGAACATCTACTGCTAAAAATGTACCAAATCCTACAAATGTAACACTATCACCTTTTACTAAAACTTCTTGAACTGAATCTAAAAATGCTTTAACAGCTTTTTCAGCCGCCGCTTTACTAGGGAACTCACCATTAGCCTTTACCAATTCTACAAACTCTGCTTTTGTCATATTTTTCCTTTTAAATTATTTTATACACAAATTATATGAGTTAAATCTTAAATAAACTTGAAAATATGGAATAATTGAAGCAAAATATGTAAAAAAAAGGTAAAAAATGCGTTTTTTTAGTGAAAAATGGTGCGGTAGAGAGGATTTGAACCTCCACGAGCTTACGCTCACTAGCCCCTCAAGCTAGCGTGTCTACCATTCCACCACTACCGCAAAGTTATAAGATTTTAAGTTTCAAGTAGTATAAGAAGAGGCATAAAAACCTCTTTTTAAATTCTCTATTATAAGAAAGGGTTAGAGTAAAGTGCAATTAACGCAATAACTAGAGTATAGATAACTTGCGCCTCAATCATCGCTAAAGCAATAAACATTGTAGTCATTAATTTACTACCAAGACCTGGGTTTCTAGCAGTACCAGCAATTGTAGCCGCCGCTGTATGACCCATACCAATTGCACCACCAAGAGCCGCAAGACCAAGACCTACACCAGCCGCTACTACTGAATATGCTTGAACCATAGAATCTGCACCACCCTCATTTGCAAATGCAACTGAAGCTAAAGCTAAAAATAAAAGTACAATTTTTTTCATAAAAATTCTCCAAATAAAATATTTTGTCATAAAATCTATAAAATAATATCTGTTCGGCTTGCGTATCCCTACTTAACATATCATTAATAAATTGACAAAAAATTTTACCTAAAAATTAGTTAAAAAAAGCTAA
>CAZCOI010000059.1:0-2108 GCA_964500335.1 uncultured Nitratifractor sp. | reverse complement strand
AGAACTCTTTTGAAGCTTGCATAAACTCTTTTGCAAGGTTTTTATAATCGTTTGTAGTTTTATCTCTAAGCATAAGGTAGTCTGTTTTATTGTTTAGGTGTTGTAGATATTTTAAAGAGTAGTATTTTGGGTCGGTTATTGCGTATCTAATCACTCTTTTGCAACTCTTTATTTAGTTTAGAAATCTCTTGATTTGTTTTAAAGATATAGTAAATTGCCTCTAGCACCAATACAACAAAAAGCCCTATTAATGAATGTATAGCTCCATTAAGCAATCTAAAAAAGAAGTTTGAATGTGCACTTTCAAAACCGTAAAAAAAGCCAAATAGGGCAATAGCCCAGGCAACTCCAAGCAAAATGTTAAGAAGAATATTTATATATCTTGGAGTTAAGTGCATTAGATTGTAGCGTCTACTGCCATCTCTTCTGCTGGCGAGTCATGATGCTCCTCTTCTATAAGAACAGCACCTGCAAGGTAAACATAAGTTAATATCATAAAGATAAATGTCTGAAGCACTGCCATAAATGCAAGCATTGCCAAAGGAACAACCGGCACAAGAGCCCATGGAACTAGCATTAGTAGAACCCACAAGAACAAATCATCACCCTTAACATTACCAAATAGACGGAAAGATAAAGAGATAATTCTTGAAATATGAGATACAATCTCAATTGGGAACATCAAAGGTGCAAGTGCAGGCACTGGCCCCATAAAGTGCGCAAAGTAGTGACCTACACCATTTTTCTTAATACCCTCATAGTTATAGTAAACAAATACAGCTACTGCTAGTGGCAAAGTAACATTAATATTTGCAGTTGGCGATTCAAATCCTGGAATAATACCAATTAAGTTAGAGAAGAATACAAATAAACCAATAGTTGCAACTAATGGCAAATACTTTCTAGCATAACTCTCACCTACTACATCTTTACCCATACTAAGTACACCTTGTAGATATACTTCCATAACATTTTGCATACCTCTTGGCACAACTGTCATATTTTTTGTAGCCATCTTAGCCAAAAGCACTACAATTGCGACTACTAGTAAAGTATGAGCAAGAACTTGTCCTGCTCCATGTCCAAATACTGCGCCCAAAAAGGTAAATACGGTCTCTTCCATAACCTCTCCTATATAAAAATTAGAGTGATTATACCCAAAAGTTTCTAAGGAAGCTCTAAAAAACTATAAAGAAAAAGTGCTATATATATTTTTTTTAAGAGGTGTTACAAAACTATGCTAACTTCTCTTGACCTAAACGATAGATAGCAAAATCATACTTCAGGGGGTCGCTACTATCAAACTCTTTTAATCTATTTGTTAGCTCTATAGCTGCTTTTAAATCGCAACTTTTTCTATAGAGCAAGCCAATCCTGCGAGACACATTAAAGACATGAGTATCAAGAGGCATTATTAAATCTTTTTTGTCAATTTTGTTCCAAAGCCCCATATCCAAGGCATTTTTACGCACCATCCAACGAAAATACATAAAGTATCGCTTATATGTTCCAGCACCACCAATTTTGCTTGCACTCTTTAAAAAATAAAAATTAAATCCATGGCTACTACTTGGTGTAATATCTCTTATTTTATCTATAAGAGCCCAAAGGCCATCAAGCAAATTTTGCTCTTTTTTATAACCACTATATACTATATTTTCAATACTATCAATCTCTTTGAGGCGCTTTATTGTAAGAAAAATATCTATAACATCTTGCGGTTTTTGAAAACGATAGTAGTAGCCATTTAGCTCTTTTTTTACTCTATCTTCGCTACTATCTAGCAAAGAGAAATCTAAGCTATCTAAAAACTTTACTATTAGTTTGGCATTGCCATATGCAAATAGAGCGCAAATTAGAGCAATATACTCGTTGTTGTATCGCTTTGCTACCATAAGTGGGTCTGGCTTATCGTAGCTTAGCTCAAAAACATTATCTCTTGTTTGTATCTCTTTTTCAAGTAGAGTTTTTATATCTTTCAACTAAAGCTTACCTTTAACCTCGAATCTCTTAGCAACCAAAATAAGCAAAAATACTCCACTTACTGCAAAATATACCCAAGTAGGAATTGGCACAGGGTCACCTGCTGCATATGAATGCATACCGCT
>CAZCOI010000058.1:0-1629 GCA_964500335.1 uncultured Nitratifractor sp. | reverse complement strand
TTGATATCTACTTTAATAGCTTTTTTATCGGTAGTTGCATCTACTTTAAAAGCCTCTTGTGGGGTTAAAAACTTAGAGTTAGCATCTTCGCTAAAGCTTCCAAAACCTGCACTAAATAAAAATGTATTAATTAAAGTCAATATTAAAAAAAATCGCCTCATTGTAACCTCGTTTTAAAGTTTTTTAAAGTATAACATACGCTATATGAACTAAATGTGTAATTATATCAGATAAAAGCATAAAAGGAACAAAATGGCAAATAAGTTACGATATGAAGAGTCACCATATCTAAAACAGCATCAAAACAACCCAGTAAATTGGTATCCTTGGGGTGCAGAGGCTTTTGAAGTTGCAAAAAGAGAGAATAAATTGATATTTTTAAGCATTGGATATAGTGCTTGCCACTGGTGCCATGTAATGGAAAAGGAGTCTTTTAACAATAAAGAGATAGCAGATATTTTAAATAGATACTTTATATCTATAAAGGTAGATAAAGAGGAGCGTCCAGATATCGATAGACACTTTCAAGATATCTTTATGAAGGCCAATAATAAGCCAGGAGGTTGGCCTTTGTCTATATTTATGACGCCACAAAAGGTGCCTCTATATAGTGCTACATATATACCACCTATTCCAAACTATGGTCTTATGGGCTTTAGAGAGCTAATAGATATTATTGCTAAAAGCTATCAGAAAGACCCTAACAAACTAGAGAGTAAAGGGTTAGAGATTTTAGAGGCGCTAAAGCCAAAGAGCAAAATAGAGGCAACAAAAATAACAGACTCTTTAATCGAAATTGCATCACAGCAGATAAAGCAACTATACGATAGTCAATATGGTGGCTTTGGTAATGAGCCAAAATTTCCGCACTCTTATACGCTAAATTTGGCAATTGATCTATATAAACTTACAAAAGATAGCAAGTTAGAAGAGGTTGTTTGTAACACCTTGGATAATATCTTAAAAGGTGGAATGTATGATATTGTTGAGGGAGGCTTTTGTAGATACTCTACAACTAAAGATTGGCTAATTCCTCACTTTGAGAAGATGACTTATGATAATGCTCAGATGGTATCACTGTTGCTAAAAGCATATAGAGTTTTTAAAAATCCTCTGTATAAGCAAGAGGCATTTAAAACTATAGATTTTATGCTTGAAAAAATGAGCAAAGATGGGCTTTTCTTTAGTGCTAGCGATGCAGATAGCAACGAGATAGAGGGTGAGTATTTTGTATATAGCTATAAAGAGGCTACAGAGATTTTAGATAAAGATGAGTTAGCTTTGCTAAATATCTATAAAAATGGCAACTTTGATGGTAAAAATATTGTTAGAGTAGATAGTGCAGATAGACTTTTAGATAGCAAGGTAAAAGATGCTCTAAATAAGCTAAAAAGAGTTAGAGCCAACAGAGACTACCCAGCAATTGATCAAAAGATAATTAGCTCTTGGAATGGCATGATGATTGTAGCACTCTATGAGGCATCAATTTTTGATAGTAGATATTTAGATATTGCAAATAGGGCATTAGAGGCTTTAGAGAGTAAAATGATTAAGAATATTACAATATATCATACAGCTTTGCTTGATACAAATCCAAAAATAGAGGGCTTTTTAGAAGATTATGCATGG
>CAZCOI010000057.1:0-3014 GCA_964500335.1 uncultured Nitratifractor sp. | reverse complement strand
TTGCTTCTAGCTTTTCAAAAGGAATAATCTCTTTCATCTCATTTAAGAATTTCATACTCTTTTTTCCACCTTGGTATTGCATAGCATAATCGAAAAAACTTAGTTGCATTAGGATTCCTTTGATTGATATTTCTTACTCTCTTAATATCTATTTTAGCAAAATAGTGGTACATGGCGGTTTATTCTTTTGAGGTGTGGGTTAATCAGAGGGTTCAATAAATATTTCATTATGACATATAACTGAATAGTATATATATCATTGTGAGATAATTATAAAGTAAGAAGAGTATAGCCTTAAGTTAGATGCTCTAATGATAATTATTAAATTTTAGGGAGAAAAAAATGAACTTTAAACAAAAATTCTTGGCAATTGTGGCAGGGTTGGTTGTAAGTGGTATTAATCTGCATGCATATAGCAGTTTTAATACTGATGAGATTAAATTTGTTTCTCAAGAGAACAAATTGACAAAACTAAATGACTATATAGTTATTAATACAAGTAACTATATAACAAATTTTAGTTTAACAAAAGGTGTAGTGTGTGATAAATATACAGCACTTGCAGGAGAGAATATTTATTGTTCTACTAAAAATAGTTCTCTTAAAAATGTTATATTGTCAGCTTCAATATATAAAGTAAAAAATATTGGCAGTATAAATATTGAGAATGCTAGTTTTGAAGATGGTTCTTTGGATGGATGGAAGAGTCAAAACGGTGTAGAGGTTGATAGCTCTAACTATAAAAATCAAGATGGTGAAAATATTGCACAAGTTATTGGTGTAGAAGATAGCGGTAATAAAGCTTCGCTATCAAAAGTTATTGAGATAGCAACAGCAAGTATGTATGAGGTAGCAGTTGGTGTTGCAAGTGAAGGTAGTAGTGTAAAAAATCATCCAACTATTGAGATAGAATACCTAAATAGTAAAAAAGAGGTTATAGAAAACTATAAAGCTAAAAAAGTTGTGTTAAATAGCATAAAAGATGGGGAACTAAAAGTAGCTAAGCTAATGCTACCAAAAGTATCTGATGCTAAATATATTAGATTTACAGCAAATGCTAATGATACTACTTTATATATAGATAATCTAAAAGTATCAAAGATTAAAAAGTATAGAAGATTAACTTCAATTATTAAAAAAAGCAATGGAATAAGTAGCTTGCCTAGTGGAATGAAAGCACTTTGTAGTAGTAGTTGTGGAGGATGTCATGCTGTTATAGGTGACTGGGTATGGTATGATGCAAATAAAGATGGTGTTCAAAATGATGGCAGTAGAGGAGTTGGAGGTGTAAGTGTAGCTCTGTATACAACTAGTGGTAAATATGTGGCTTCAACAGTTACTAATTCTAGCGGATATTACTATTTTAAAAATGTATGTAAAGGGCAGTATAAAATAAAATTTAGTGTGCCAAATGGATATACTGTTAGTCCTAGATTAAGAGGAGGAAATGGATATACAGATTCTAATGCATATTCAAATGGTTGGACTAATGCATTTTCTATAAATTATCATTATCATCAATTTTTATGTGTAGATATGGGATTATATAGAAATTATACTCCACCACCAACAACACATCCATCAATTTCTATCCAAAAATATACAAATGGTTATGATGCAGATTATGCTCCAGGACCAAAAATTAAGGTTGGTAATAGAGTTGAGTGGAAATATGAGGTTATAAATAATGGTGATACAACTTTATATAATGTGGTTGTTTATGATGATAAAGAGGGACAAATTTGTAGTAGAAGCCAATTGCAACCTAAATATGGATTTAATTGTATAAAATACGGAACTGCAATGCGTGGACAATATCAAAATATTGCAAAAGTATCAGCAACTGATTCTAAAGGTACTAGTGTCAATGATAGTGACCCAAGTCATTACAATGGAGAAGGAACACCAAAAATTGAAATAGAAAAATATACAAATAATATTGACGCAGACTATGATAATGGTCCAGAGATAGAGGTTGGAAATAGTGTTACATGGAAATATATAGTTAGAAATATAGGTGATGTTACTTTAAAGAATGTTTTGGTTCATGATGATAAAGAGGGAACTATTTGCGGAGGATTCTCATTAGCGTCAGGTGCAACTAAAACCTGCACAAAAATAGGTGTTGCAAAAAGAGGAAAATATCAAAATATTGCTACTGTAACAGCTGTTGATGATAATGGTAATAGTGTAAGTGATAGTGATCCAAGTCATTATCATACGCCAGATGAGATTCAAAATAATGCATCATTAGGTGATTATATTTGGTATGATGAAAATATGAATGGTATTCAAGATAGCAATGAGCGTGGTATACAAAATATAAAAGTTCAACTATTAAATAGTAGCGGAAGTGTGCTAAAAGAGACAACAACAGATAGTAATGGTAAATATCTTTTTGATAATTTAGTAGCTGGTAAATATAAAATTAAAGTAATTAAACCTAAAAACTATCCATATTATACACTTCAAAACAAAGGAAGTGATACAAAAGATAGTGATATAAATCCAGACAATGGAATAAGTGATGTAGTAACATTATCTAATGGACAAAACTATAGAGATTTAGATGGTGGTTTAGTTTGCCAAGAGTGTACAAAAATAGATGTAGAGAAGAGCACAAACGGTGTTGATGCAGATACAGGAACAGGTCCAGTAGTTGCTGTTGGTTCAACTGTAACTTGGAAGTATGTAGTTAAGAACAGCGGTAATGCTAAATTAAGCAGTATTGTATTAAAAGATGATAAAGAGGGAACAATTAGTTGTCCTAAGAGTGTTTTAAATCCTGGTGAGACAATGACTTGTACAAAAACAGGAACAGCAAAAGCTGGTCAATATGCTAACTTAGCTACAGTAACTGGTAAAAACCCTATTGGTAAAACAGTAAGCGATAAAGACCCATCTCACTACTATGGTGGTAAACCAGGAATAGATGTAGAAAAGAGCACAAATGGGCAAGATGCAGATACAGGAACTGGTCCAGTAGTAGCAGTTGGTTCAACAGTTACTTGGAA
>CAZCOI010000056.1:0-4765 GCA_964500335.1 uncultured Nitratifractor sp. | reverse complement strand
ATTTGAACCCCATGTAACGATAGTATCAGTAATTTCGATATCATCATAACATCCACTTGGCTCATCTATACCAAATGTTTGATAGAATCCAACAACCGCAGATGCCATACAGTGTCTAGCATTTGGGTCAATTGCATTTGAACGGAAACCACCCTTCATCATTTTTTGAGCGGCATAACCTTCCATTACTGTATATTGACCTGAACCAAATACAGCAACACCTTCTGGACCAGACTCTTTTAGAGCTCTTTTAATCTGTTTTTCCATCTCATCAAAAGCTCTTTTCCAACTTACAGGCTTAAACTTACCTTTTTTATCAAACTCACCCTTATCATTCATTCTAAGTAGTGGTTGAGTAAGTCTGTCTGAACCATACATAATCTTAGCATTAAAGTAACCTTTAATACAGTTAAGACCTCTGTTTACTGGAGCCGCTGGGTCACCTTTAACAGCAACAATTTTGCCATTTTTAGTTGCAAGCATAATACCACAACCTGTACCGCAGAAACGGCAAGGTGCTTTATCCCATCTCCAACCTTGCTCTGCTTCATTAGCAGCAGCTTTAACTTCACTTGGAACTGTAATTCCAACAGCACTAGCAGCTGCAACTGCAGCAGAACTCTTTAAAAATTCCCGTCTATTAATTCCCATATAAACCTCCTGATAATAAGTAGGGATGACTTATTTTATCATTTTTTCTTATTATGCTAATTGATTAGAATCAATTAAAAGAGATATTTTTAAGTTGTGTAACTATAATTATCACTTAAGTAATTGTTAAGTTCTAATTATTAGCTTATTTAATTATAAATTATAATTTATTTATATATTTAACTATTCTAATTGTTTAAACTCTCTTCTAATTCTAAGAGTTCTAAATATCTATTGCTTAATTTTTCATACTCTTCTTCTACTTTTTGTAACTCTTTTGTTACATCATTTAGCCCTTTTTTATTATAACAATCAGGATTTGACAAACAGCTATTTAACTCATCAAGTTTATCTTCTAACTCTTCAATTTTTAAAGGAAGCATCTCTAAATCTCTTTTATCTTTATAGCTTAGTTTTTTAACCCTAACTCTCTCTTTTATAGGTTCATCTTTTTTACTATTTAAACTCTTTTCAAACTTCTCTAAATCTTTTATCTCTTTTTCTATCTCTAAATATTCGCTATAACTTTGATACGATACCTCAACATCTCCATTACCTTTAAATATAAATAGTTTTTGAGCAAGTTTATCTACAAAATATCTATCATGACTAACAAATAATAAAGCCCCTTGAAAACTTAAAAGTTTCTCTTCTAAAATATTTATTGTTTGAATATCTAAATCATTTGTTGGTTCATCTAAAATTAAGCAATCATACTTTTTTGTAAATAGTAATGCTAAAGCAACTCTATTCTTTTCACCTCCACTTAATTGAAAAATCTTTTTATCTAAATACTCTTTTGGAAATAAAAAATTCTTTAAATATCCATAAACATGCATATTTTTGCCATCTACAATTACTCTATCTCCTCCATCTGGACAGAATGTCTCTATTAATGTAGCATCATCTTTTAGCATCTCTCTATGTTGATCAAAATAGCCAATTTTTAAATCACCTCTTTTAATCTCTCCGCTAATTGGCTTTAATCTTCCCAATAATAGCTTTAATAGTGTAGATTTACCGCTACCGTTTGGACCAACTATTGCAATTTTATCTCTTTGTAAAATTCTTGTAGTAAAATTTTTTATAAGTTCTTTATCTTCAATACTATAATTTAAATTTTCTATTTCAAAAAGCATCTTCTTTTTTGCTACTATCTTTTCACCTTTCCAACTTTTTTTCTCTCTTTCTAACTCTATTTTCAGTTTTCTTATAATTGTTGGATTCTTTTTTGCCTGCTCTCTTAATTCAAAAACTCTCCTTTTTCTTCCCTGATTTCTTGTTTCTCTAGCTCTAACACCCTTAGCAAGCCACTCTTCTTCTCTTTTTAAGAGTCTTAATAAGTTTTCATAATCTCTTTGCATAGCTTGAAGTCTCTGCTCTTTTTGAGTTAAATAACTACTATAACCGCCTTTATAATTTATTAATTTTAAATCTTCTATTTCAACTATTCTTGTAGCAATATTATCAATAAAATATCTATCATGCGAAATTAATAGCAGAGTAAATTTCTCTTTTAACAAAATCTCTTCTAAAAACTCCACCATATATACATCTAAATGGTTTGTTGGCTCATCTAATATTAATAAGTCTGGCTTTTTTAATATTAAAGAGGCAAGTGCAACTCTTCTTTGCTCTCCTCCAGATAGTGACTCTACAACTCTATCTTGATACTCTATTAATTTAAACTCTTCAATTGCTCTTTTTATCTTAGCGCTTAAATCCCAAGCATTATGATGGTCTAAATAAGCACTTATCTTTTCATACTCTTTAAGAAACTCTCTATTATTTGGTTCATTAGCTATCTTTTGGCTTAACTCTTGATACTTCTCTTGAGCCTCTTTTAACTCTTTTAATTCACCTTCTATTGCCTCTTTTACAGTAACTCCAGACTTAAAAGTAGGTTTTTGGCTAAGCATAGCAATCTCTATTGAGCTATCTCTTATGACCTTTCCTTCATCTGGTTCTTCTAATCCAACAGCTAATTTTACTAAAGTTGATTTACCGCATCCATTTTGCCCAATAATAGCAACTCTCTCACCCTCTTGAATATGAAAATTTAATCCATCAAAAATCTGCTTAACATCATATCTTTTTTTAATATCATACATATCTATATAAGCCATACAAAACCCCAAAAAAAATAATTAAAATTTTACCCAAAATTAAGTGGTTTTTGCTATATTCTTAATTAAAAAATTCTGGAGAATACTATGTTAGAGATTTTAATATCTATTTTTACACTCTATATATTAATAAAAATATATGTAAGTGTTATGCAAATTGGCTATATTAGCGACAAAAAACAAGAAGATGCTATTTTACTTAGCAAAACAAAATATATAATATCTGCAAATTATGCCATAAAAAAAGAGAGATTATCAATAATAGAATCAACAATTGAATATATCTTATTTCTATTTTGGGTCTTTGGCGGTTTTAAATGGCTTCAACAAACTATAGGAATTGAAGATACTATTTTAAATAATGTACTATTTATTTTTGGGTTTTTCGCAATTAATTATATTATAACATTACCACTAGATATATATAAAGTTTTTAAATTAGATAAAAGCTTTCACTTCTCTACCACAACACCAAAACTATATATAATTGATACAATCAAACAAATTGTTATGTTTATAATAATTGGTGGAGCAGTATTTGCACTACTAAGTTATATATTTATAAATTTTAAAAATTGGTGGCTATATAGTTTTATAGTTTTATTTTTATTTATAATTTTAATCAATATGCTCTACCCTACTCTAATTGCTCCAATTTTTAATAAATTCAAACCTCTTGAAGATGAAGAGTTAAAAAAAGATATAGAATCAATATTAAAAGAGGTTGGTTTAAGTAGCGATGGAGTCTTTACAATAGATGCTAGCAAAAGAGATAATCGTTTAAACGCCTATTTTGGAGGGCTTGGTAAATCAAAAAGAGTAGTTTTATTTGATACTCTTTTAGATAAACTATCACAAAGCGAAATTATTGCAATTTTAGGGCACGAGCTAGGGCACTACAGCCATAAAGATATATACAAAAATATAGCAACTATTGGAATGTTTTTATTTATTGTATTTTATATTGTTGGCAACTTACCAACATCACTTTTTACAAATATGGGTGTAGTTGCAACTGCAGGTGTTAAAATAGCAACTATTATACTAATAATGCCAATATTTAGCTTTATTTATATGCCTATAATTGGGCTAATTAGCCGCCACAACGAATACGAAGCCGATAAATTTGGCGCAAAGATTGGCGGCAAACAAAATCTTATAAATGCGCTTTTAAAATTGGTAAACGAAAATAAATCTTTCCCTCATTCGCACCCACTATATATATTTTTCTACTACTCTCATCCGCCAATATTAAAACGACTAGAAGCTCTAGGGTATAAAGAAGAAAAAAGAGACGATAGTGTGCTTTTGGGCTTTTTAAATGATAGTTAAAGAAGCAATTTTATGGGCAACAAAAGAGCTAAGCCAAGTTGCTAAGCGCCCAAGATTAGAGGCTGAGATACTGCTTTGCCATATGCTAAATGTAAAGCGAGAATTTTTAATACTAAACGACTCTAAAAGCATAGATTCTCAAAAGTATCAAACCCTAATAAACAGACGCAAAAAGAGCGAGCCAATAGAGTATATTACAAACAAAGTTAGCTTTTGGGATTTTGAGCTTTTTATTGAAAAGGGCGCTCTTATTCCTCGCCCAGAAACAGAGCTACTTGTAGAAAAAGCAATTACACTTATAAAAAAGCACAATATTAAAAATGTAGCAGAAATTGGCATAGGCAGTGGCGCAATATCTATAGCAGTTGCAAAAGAGTGTAATGTAAAAATATTAGCTAGCGATATAAGCTTAGATGCCATAAAAATAGCAAACAAAAATATACAAAACTTTAATCTGCAAGATAAAATTACAGTTAAAAACTGCTCGCTTTTAGATTGCATAGATATTCCAGAGCTTCTACTTAGCAACCCGCCATATATAGATAAAAATTTTAAATTAGAAAAAAATATATTAGAGTACGAACCCCACACCGCGCTATTTGCCCCAAACAAAGGCCTGGAGATACTATTTAATATTTTAGATTTAATAAAAAAGC
>CAZCOI010000055.1:0-2768 GCA_964500335.1 uncultured Nitratifractor sp. | reverse complement strand
AATGTAGAGCGGCGTCCTTGATAATAAATAGCTCTTGGAGCTGCCGCCATAAACTCTCTTGCAACTCTTCTAATGGTATTGGCTTTAACGCCCGTAATTTTTTCTGCCCACTCTGGCGTATATTTATTATTAATTATATGGTTTTTATACTCTTCGAATCCATTTACATATTTTGCAACGAAATCTTTATTATACAGCTCTTCGGTTAATGCTACGTAAGTTAAAGCCAAAACAAATGCTAAATCTGTTCCAACTTTAATTGGAATCCAAAGATCTGCTTTTGCCGCAGTATTTGTAAATCTTGGATCTATGCAAACAAGTTTAGCACCTCTACCTTTGGTTCTTTTAAATAAATCCATGGTATCTGGTGTTACAATTGCCTCAGCTCTATTTGCACCAGCCATTATAACATACTCGGCATTTTCAAAATCAACCGATGCATAGCTTCCAATTGTTAAAGTATATCCGCCAATTGTTGTTGTTAAACAAATCGTTCCGTGGTTTACAAAATTTAGCGAACCAAACTTACACTTAATCCAGTTTTGGAAAGTATGCTCCGCCATACCCTCGCCGGCACAATAAGCAATAGTTGAGCGGTTATTTTTTTCTTCATCTAAAATTTGTTTAAGACCTTTAAAGTGCTTAGTTCCATTTAATATAGCATCATAAGCCTCTTCCCAAGTTACTCTTTTAAATTTGCCTTCGCCTCTTTTACCGATACGAATTAAAGGATATTTTAATCTATCCGGATCGTAAAGTTGCTGAATTCCGGCATTTCCTCTTGCACATAACATATTGCGCGATTTAGGAAATAGAGGGTTAGGATCAAGTTTTGTTACAATTCCATCTTCCACTCTTGCAATAGCCGCACATTTATTTACGCAAATTTCGCAAAGTGTCGGCACCTCTTTTGCTTTTCCCGTTCCCGTTTTTGTCGTAACAGAAGACGGCATACCCGGCGCGCTTGCTTTATGCTCACCGCCACCGTGACTTGCCATTATAGTTCCGGTAGTGCTAGCGGCAACTCCGCCAACAATCGTCATTTTTACACTACCTTGCAGGAACTTTCTTCTGGAAATTTCAACTTCCATTTATATAACCTCCTTTAAAGACTAACACTTATAAGCGTTAATAATAATATATTAAATAGTTACTTATAACCTAATAATTATTATAATTTTTTATGATAATTATAGATTATTATTGTATAGAAATGATACGAATACTCATTCATTTTTATTTTATAATTTAAACTAATTTTATATAGAAGTTTAGCTTATATAAACTGCTAAAATAATGGCTGTACCAAAAAAATATTTTATAAAATTATTTATATATATAAAGTTCAGCTTAATTAATTAAACGATAAAATATTAATAGCTTATAATTAAATATAAAGGCAACATATGATAAAAGAGCTAAAAAGATACCCAGATGAGAGTGTAAATGTAAATGCAGGTCCAATTAGAGGCTTTGGCAAAGAGTATCAAGAGTTACTTCAAGATTTAATAGATACTGCAACTTATCACAAATTAGATGCACTTAGTGCAATTCAAATTGGTAAAGCTTACCAGCTTTTTATTATAAAAGAGGATAATGAATACAAAGCTTACGCAAATGCAAGAATAATAAGACAAAGCAAGCCTTTTAACTCTACTGAAGAGTGCAGCTACTTTTTTAACAAGCCAATAACAGTAGGAAGATATGAAAACTTAAGTATTGTATATGACACAAAAGATGGTTCTATTACAAAAGTTATAGATAATAAAAACGAAGCCGCAAAATTTTCAAGAATGGTCGATTGGACATTTAATACATCTTTACTTGATAGGCTCAAACCTGCACAAAGAGAACATGCAATAAAAGCATTAGCTACTGATGGGCATATGCCAGATTTAAATCCCGCACTATGTCCAACAGATAGTAAAAAAGATTATTTTATAAGTGTTGCAGACAAATTGATGTTTTTTATGTTTATCTCTCTATTCTTACCACTATTTAATATATCTAAAAATACACTTAATAGCTGGTATAAATATGATAAATATGCTACTATTGGGGTAGTTGCCTTATTAATTGGCTTTTTCTTTTATGCTCAATATGAAGCAAAAAAATATAAACAATGTACATCTTGCCAAATAGGAAATCAAATAGGAATTATTATCATAAGAAGTGCAATATTGCTCATTTTAGCAATAGCCTCATATTTTATATTAGGCTAAACCTTCTAATTCTCTTTAAAAGAGAATTTTTATATTGCTAAAAATAGACTCTAATACCACTACACATTATAAACCAAAAAAATTACTTTAGTTGTTTAAAGATAACTATAACTACTAATTTATCTAAATTAATAATGTAAATATACTCTTTCTTTTGAAAAAAATATTTTAGACTGAATTAACCTTATTAAAAAAAGTAAATTTTATTAATTATTTATTACTTTTTTATTAAAAATAAATTATGCTTAATATTTAAAGTCGTATAATTAAATAAAATAAATTATATAAGGATGGCTTATGAAAAAAAAGGTTCTTATTTTAGGTGGCGGTTTTGCTGGACTTGAGTGTGCTATTTTTTTAAAAAAAGAGGGTATTAAAAATGTAACTTTAGTATCAAACAGAGACTATTTTTATATATATCCTACATCTATCTGGATTCCAACAGGCGAAGCAAAATTTGAAGATATGTGTGTGCCTTTAGATGAGCTTGCGAAAGTTCACGATTTTGAATTGATTATAGATGAAGTTCAAGAGATAAAATCAAAA
>CAZCOI010000054.1:0-2117 GCA_964500335.1 uncultured Nitratifractor sp. | reverse complement strand
CAAAACAAAAATAAAAGGATGAAACATGACAAACATGAGACGCGGTTTTACAATGATTGAGTTGATCTTCGTGATCGTAATTATAGGTATTTTGGCAGTAATTGCACTTCCAAAATTAGCTGGTACAAGAACAGATGCTAAGGTGTCTTCAATTATTGCAAATACAAAAACATTAATTAACGATTCTAAAAACTTCTATACATCAAGAGGCGAGTCAGAGTGGAAGAATGCTAAAGTAACAGAAGTAACAGATATTCCATTATTTACTGATACTAATTGTCAAACTCAAGCTACTAATGATAAAAAAATATCTGCAGAAGGTCCGTTTTATATGTGTAGTGATGATGGTGATGTAGTAAAAGTGGAAACTAATGCAACACATATTGAAATTAAAGATGGTTCTGATACAACTTCTCTTATTGCTAAAGCTGTTCAATCTGACAAAGCATTTATTGGTATGAAACATGCTCATCAGCTTGGTGGTGTAGGAATTAAAAGATAATCTAAATAATAAGCTCTTAATGAGCTTATTATATATAAATATTATGCAAAGATATCTGTAGATGTATTTTTGTTTAATATTTATATAAAGGCATTTAATGAAAAGAGCATTTACACTAATTGAACTTATTTTTGTAATTGTTATTATTGGAATATTATCTATAATAGCTTTGCCAAGATTAAATGCTACAAGAACAGATGCAAAGGTATCTGTAATTTTGGCAAACTTAAAACAAGTTACAATTGATAGTGCCTCATTTTATAGTGCAAGAGGAGAAATAGAGTGGACAAATGCAAAAGTAGAAAATGTTACTGATGTGCCTCTATTTAAAGATACAGATTGTAAAAATCAAGCAATAAATATAAATATGGTAGGAAATAGACTATATATATGTGATGATGATAAAAGTGTTGTAAAAATTGATGCTAATAGAACTCATATACAGATAAATAAGGGTGATTCAAGCTCACTAATAGCAAATAGTGTTTATAACTCTAAAGTCTTTAAAGCTTTAAATATACCAAATGGTATTAGACTTGGCGGAGTTAATGTTAAAAAGTAAAAGAGCATTTAGTATAAAAGAGCTAATTTTTGCAATAGTTATAATATTTTTATTTACCATTTTTTTACCTGTAGATGATATAGAAGGAGAAGTTCAAAACTTTTCAGATACAAAAAATCTTAAAGAGTGTATAAAAGATATAAAAAAGAGCTTTTTATTAAGAGGGATAGAAAATACAAATAGCTCCTATTGTGATGAAGTATATTGCTTTGGAATAGATTTAGGTAAAAGTTTAAGCGATGGGGTTATTAAAATTTATGAAAAAGATGATGCAAATAGCTACTGCTATGATATAGGTGGCGTTTTTGATATGGCAGAAGAAGAGGGCTTAATAGATATAGATACAAAAAGCAAAGAGTATAAATTTAAAGCTAAAAAAACATCCTCTTGGAGATAGCTACAAAAAACTCCCAGCTGTACACTTTTTAGAAGCTTGCACTTTAATGTTATTTAAATTGCTAAAATTTTTATTTTTATAAGCCTCTATCGCCCATCTGCCAATCATTGCAGCGTTATCGGCGCTATATTTTAGCTCGACTTCCACAAAATTTTTATTAAACTCTTTGCAAAGATTTTTAAAGCTTTTATTAATATATCTATTTGCGCTAACTCCACCAACAATTGCGAAATTTTTTATAGGATTGTTTTTAAAGATTTTTTTACTCTTTTGAAGCAAATGCTTGGTTATTGCTTTTTGAAACGATGCGGCAATATCGCATTTTTGAGAATTTGTTAAATTTTGAGCGCCGCCGAGTTTTTCTATTTGCAATCTAACGGCATTTTTAAGACCAGATAGCGAAAAAGCTATAAGTTTAGAGTTTTGCAAAGGAATAGGAAAATTAAAACTATCTTCCCAGCCCTCAATTGCTAACTTTTCAATTATAGGACCGCCCGGATAGCCCAAATTTAGCATTTTTGCCACTTTATCGTAAGCTTCGCCTACGCTATCGTCAATTGTGCTTGCTAATATTTTCATTTTATTGTAACTATAAACTTCTACTATTTGCGTATGCCCTCCGCTAACTAACAATACAAGCAGAGGCAAAATAGCAT
>CAZCOI010000053.1:0-7299 GCA_964500335.1 uncultured Nitratifractor sp. | reverse complement strand
TTTTCCATAAGATGGAGAGGCATTTTATTGATGAGTATGTAATGAAAGATAGCTTTTATAAATATAGACACAACTATATAAAAGTTAATTTGCCAATAAATAGACATATTAAAGAGCTAGAGAGTCAAAATAAAGTTTTAAAAGAGCATGCAAAAGAGTTAAAAAAGGTTAGTTTTGAGTTAGCAAAAGCTGGTGAAGAGCTTAGTTATACCCAAAAGATTGTAGAGCTTAAAGATAAACAGATTGATGCACTTAGGATAAAAAGCAGAGTTAAAAGATTAATTAACAAAATAAATATATTTAACAAAGAGAAAATATTTGACCCGTTTGACCCAAAAAATGAGCCAAAAAGAGGTGCAAGCCCAGGCTATAAATGTAAAGAGATAAAATTAGATAGTATTATTATAAATGAGATTGAAAATTTTGCTAAAAAGCCTCTAATTTCAATTATTATGCCTGTTTATAATGTGGAACCTAAATGGTTAGATTTAGCAATTAAATCTGTACAAAACCAGTGGTATAAAAATTGGGAGCTTTGTATAGTAGATGATAAAAGTACAAATAAAGATACAATCAATTACTTAAAAAGCCTAAATGACCCAAAAATAAAGGTTAAGTTTTTAGAAGAGAATGGCAATATCTCAAAAGCTAGTAATGAGGCTGTTAAAATATCAAGTGGAGAGTATTTAAGCTTATTAGATAATGATGATGAGCTAACAAGCGATGCGCTTTATGAGATGGTAAAGGCAATTAATAAAGAAGATGCAGACTTTTTATATTCAGATGAAGATTTTATAGATACAGATGGAAACTGCTCAAATCCACACTTTAAGCCTGATTTTTCACCAGATTTACTGCTATCGCATAACTATATAACTCATCTTAGCTGTTTTAAAAGAGAGCTTTTTGATAAAGTAGGGGGCTTTAGAAGCAAGTATGATGGCTCTCAAGATTATGATCTATTCTTAAGAATGAGTGAAAAGACAGATAAAATTTATCATATTCCAAAGGTATTATATCATTGGAGAATGTTAAAGAGCTCTACAAGTGCAAATAGCAAAGCAAAACCAGAGGCAATTAATAGAAGCAAAATGTTGCTTGAAGAGACTTTACAAAGAAGGGGTATAAAAGGGAGTGTTATACCTCAGGGTATGGACCACTACTACAGAGTAAAATATGATATTATTGGCAATCCTTTAGTATCTATAATAATCCCTTTTAAAGATAAGCCAGAACTTTTAGAGACTTGTATAAAGTCACTTTTAAAATTTACTACCTATCAAAACTTTGAGGTGATTGGAGTTAGCAATAATAGCCAAGAAGAGGCTACATTTGCTTTAATGAAAGAGCTTGAAAAGCTTGATCCTAGAGTTAAATTTTATGAATATAATGTAGAGTTTAACTATGCAAATATCAATAATTATGCAGTTAATAATTTAGCAAAAGGTGAGCATATACTGCTTTTAAATAATGATATAGAGCTAATTCATGAAGGTTGGCTAGAAGCAATGCTTGAACACTCTCAACGAAAAGAGATAGGGTGTGTTGGAGCAAAACTCCTATATCCAAACAATACTATTCAGCATGCCGGTATTATTATTGGACTTGGAGGATATGCAGGACACTCACACAAACACTACCCAAAAGATAATCCAGGATATTTTAATAGATTAAACTCTATTCAAAACCTAAGTGCAGTAACGGCGGCTTGTTTAATGATAAAAAAATCTATCTATCAAGAGATTGGTGGAATGGATGAAGTTAATTTTAAAGTAGCATATAATGATGTAGATTTTTGTTTAAGAGTAAGAGAAAAAGGGTATTTAAACCTATATACTCCATATGCAATTATGTATCATCACGAATCAATTACAAGAGGATATGAAACTACACCAGAAAAGATTGCAAGATTTCAAAAGGAAAAAGATGCACTGTTTAAAAGACATAAAGATATCTTAACAAATGGCGACCCATACTATAATCCAAACTTATGCCATGATAAAGAGGACTTTAGCATATGTCCAAAGTAAAATATTTAATTACATATCTTTTTATTACTTGTGCTATATTTTTTGCAATGCTTTATCAAAATAGCAATACTAAACTAATAGTATCAATGAGCAAAGATTTAGCACCAAAAATTTATTATAGTAAAAGTAGAGACTTTAGCGAAAAAAGAACAATATTGCCATATGAGATAAATAATAATATATATACCTTTATATTGCCAAAAAAGCAGATAAATTATATTAGATTTGACCCAACAACAAAAAAAGATATACCTATTAAAATTAACAGCATAACTATAGAGAAAAATAGTTATTTTAAAAGTATAAAATTTACAATTTCGTTTGATAAAATAATAAAAAATAGCCAAATTAAAGATTTTGTTAAAAATAGTATAGTTAGTTTTAAAACTACTGGTAATGACCCTTGGCTTTTGATAAAGTTTGCTCCAAAAAAGGAGTATTCAAAAATAAATTACCATTTAATAAAATTAGCACTCTCATTATTTATAGCATTAATTTTAACATATCTTATATATATTTATCAAAATTATGAGTATAATCAAAATTTAAGAGCAAAATTAATATTATACTCTCTATTTTTTGCATTTATTGCCTTTAAAGCATACTATTATAAAGAAAATGTTCATTTTGGATATCCTCCAGATGAAGCTTATCACTATAAATATGTAGAGTATGTAGATAAAAATAGAAGTTTCATTCCAAAATTTGAAAATATGCCACACTACTTAGCCCATCCGCCAATCTATTATGAGATTGTTAGTTTGGTTTTAGATGATAAAATTAGCAAAAGAGACAATATTACAAAAGTTAGAGAGTTTAGTTATTTTATATTTCTTTTTGCGCTATTTTTGATTTTTTATATAGGCTTTTTAGCAAAATTTACTATTTTAGGAGATTTTGTATATCTATCTTTTGTTGGTTCTATTCCAATGTTCGCATATATTGGAGGGAGCATATCAAATGATACTTTAGCCATTTTTGCAGGAGCTTTATCTATTTTAGCTCTTAAGAGGCTTTTAGATAAAGATTTTACAACAACTACTTATATAGTTTTGGCTTTAGCAATATTTATCTCTTATTTTGCTAAATTAACAGCCGCAATATTACTATTTTTTGCACTTATTTACTATGTTTTATATCTATTTATAAAAAAAGAGCCAATAAAGATAAGATTTTTAGATATTGCAATTTTAATATTAGCTTTAGCACCTATCTTCTATTATCAGCTTTCAATTTTTCAAAACTATCATGCAATTACACCAACATATAATGTAACTCATCCAAAAGAGTTTTTAGAATCAAGATTTTTTACTCCACCAGAGTATAGATTACACTTAAGCCCAATAGAGTGGGCTCAAAGAATGCTTCATTATATTCAAGGTGGCTGGTTTGGAATTCATTCTCACCACTCGTTTGGACATGAAAAGTGGAGTGGTGTATTTGGATTAATAATTTTGCACATTATTGCAATAGTAGCTATCTTTTTTAGATGCAAAGAGAATAGTAGCAATATTTGTATAGTTGGAAAGATTACACTTTTAGCGCTATTTTCAACACTTTTAGTTCAGTATCTATTCTCTTATAAGGCTCATATAAATAATGGATATATGGGTGGACTACAGCCAAGATATGTTTTGCCTTTTATGTTATCATTTGCTATAATGGCATCAGTTTTTGTTCAAAAATTTCAAAAGTCATTTTGGTTTAGTATATTTATTATAGCAATATCAATACATGCATTATATTCAGACTTTTTTTATTTTTTACTATATTATAACTAGGAGCACCTAATGAAACTAATTATACAGATACCTTGCTACAACGAAGCAGAGACTTTACCAATCGCCCTAAAAGAGCTTCCAAGAGAGGTAGAAGGCTTTGATAAAGTTGAGTGGCTAATAATAAATGATGGAAGCACAGATGATACTATTAAAGTTGCCAAAGAGTGTGGGGTTGATTATATTGTAGATTTAAAGCATAATCAAGGCTTGGCAAAAGGATTTATGGCAGGTTTAAAAGAGTGTTTAAAACAAGGTGCCGATGTAATTGTAAATACCGATGCAGATAATCAGTATGAAGCAAAAGATATACCAAAACTTGTTAAACCTATACTTGATGGTGAGGCTGAGTATGTTGTAGGGGAGAGACCAATCTCTCAAACCAAACACTTTTCAGCTACAAAAAAATTTTTACAAAAGCTAGGCTCTTGGGTTGTTAGAAAAGCAAGTGGCACAAATATTCCAGATGCTCCAAGTGGCTTTAGGGCAATGAGCAGAGATTGTGCAATGCAGTTAAATGTTTATAATAATTATACCTATACACTAGAGACAATTATACAAGCAGGTCAAAAAAATATACCAATTACTTCAGTTCCTGTTAGAACAAATGAAGATTTAAGACCATCAAGATTACTTAGCAGTATTCCAAACTATATCAAAAAATCAATTGGAACAATTGTTCGTATATCTGTAGTATATAAGCCATTTCAATTTTTTATGAGTATAGCGGCAATTTTATTTGGTTTAGGGTTTTTGCTAGGTTTAAGATATCTATATTTTGTCTATATTGGAGAAGGAGATGGACATACTCAATCTGTAATACTATCTGGTGCACTTATGGGAATGGGTGTTCAAACTGGATTAATTGCATTTGTTGCAGATTTGCTATCGGTAAATAGACAGCTTTTAGAAGAGCAAAGAGTAGAAAGAATGAAAGAAAAATATGATAAAGAAAGAGATTAATGAAGATACTTTTTACCTGTGCAGATAAACCTACAATTTCAAGAAATAAATTTCATAGAGATACTCTAAAAGATAATTTTGATTATGATGAGGTTGTTTCAAATAGCTCTAGCTATCTAAAAAGAATTCCTTCTATTTTAGCTAGACTGCCTTTTAAAATGGTAGGTAAAGATGCCTATTTTGTTGGATATATGGGGCATTTTTTAGTTCCTATGATGAGATTATTTACAAAAAAGCCAATTATTTATGATTTTTATCTATCTTTATATGATGTAATGTGTAATGATAGAAAGATATTCTCTCCAGATAGCCTACTTGGCAAATTTACCTATTGGCTTGAGAAAAAGTCTCTAAAATCTGCAGATTTTATAATTGTTGATACTAATGAGTTAATTAATCTCTTATCAAAAGAGTATAATATAAATAAATCAAAATTTGTAAAAGTGCACCTTACAATTAATGAAGATAATGTATATCCAAAAGATGTAAAAAGATATAGCAATAACTTTTGCGTGCTTTATGTAGGTAGCTATATCCCATTGCATAATACTCCTGTAATTATTAAAACAGCAAAAATTATTCAAGATATGGGAGAGAATATAGACTTTTTAATGATTGGGCAAGGACCTGATTTAAAAAAGTGCCAAGAGCTAGCAGAGAAATATAACCTAAAAAATATTGAGTTTAAAGGTTTTATGCCATTAGAAGAGCTAAATTACTACTACAATGCTTGTGATATAAATTTGGGGCTTTTTAATGATGGCACAAGAGCAAAGAGTGTTGTTTTAAATAAGACAAACGACTCTTTTAGAGTAGGCAAACCTCATCTAACACTAAAAACTCCAGCAATGCAAGAAGCATTTAGAGATAATGAAGATATATTTTTTGTAGATGATACAAATCCCCAAACTCTAGCAAAAAGGATAGTTGAGTTAAAAAATAATCCAAATTTAGTTAAAAAAGTAGGGGAGAATGCATTAAAATCTTATGATGAAAAATTAAGCAATAAAAAGGCTAAAGAGATTTTGCAAAATAAGATTTTTAAAAGATTAAAAGATGGATAAAAACACCTTAAAAAAAGTACTCTATGCCTTTGGCAAAATGCTTGGATTTATTGCGCTAATTTATATATTTTATAAACTCTCAAAAGAGTACACACTAGAGTCGTTTTTAGATAAATTTTTAGCAATAAAAGCACTCATAATACCATTAATTATTATTAATCTGCTCTCTTCTATTATTGGAATTTACGCTTGGCATAAAATGTTACAAAACTATGCAAAAAAGAGTTTTGGTTATTTAAGTTCATATTACTACTTTGCAAAGACTGAAATATCTAAATATCTTCCTGGAAATGTTTTTCATTTTGTAGGAAGACAAGCACTTGCGTCAAAAATTGGTATTAGCCAAATAGATATGGCTAAAGTATCTTTACTTTTTACACTTGCATTAATGGTTGCAACAATACTCTCATCTACAATATTTGCTCTGTTTGTAAATAGTATTGAAAGTTATATAAAAATTGCTATGATTTTAGCTTCTATACTCTCTTTAGTTGCTATATTTTTAATATATCCAAAGTTTTTAAAAGCCAATAAGGCTTTAAGTGTTGCAATTTTAACTTTTTCTATATCGTTACAAGGAGTTATGCTATCTTTAATTATATATTCTCAAATTAACACCCTTAGTTTAGAGCAGTTTTTTAAAATTGCAAGTATCTATATTATAAGCTGGTTAATTGGTTTTGTTACACCTGGAGCATCTGGAGGACTAGGCGTTAGAGAAGGCGCATTTTTGGCAATCTCTAACTTTGTAAATTTAAATATCTCTTCAGAAGTTGTTCTATTTTCTATACTTTTAATTAGACTTATAAATATTATTGTAGATATTTTAATGTTTATATCTACTTTTTTAATAAATAAGTCTTAATTTATTCACTTGCCTCCTCTATTACTAAATCTTCAAAAGTTAAATTTATCTTTTTAACAATCTTCCCATCTTGATGGTAAGCTCTTTGATAAATTACAAAAGGCTCTTTAGAAGATACGCTTTTGCCTATTAGTTCGCTATTTTCACTTGAATCAATCGTAACATTAAATTGATACTTATAATCACCCTTCCAAGGTGGCGCTGAGTCGGCTTTAAAAATATGACTATCCCATAAATCTTGGAACATCTTTAGATGCAGTAAATATTCATTATTTTGGCTATCAACAACAGCTATTGTTACATTACTCTCTCCATTAACATCAAATGCATTATCTATAAAAGCTGGATTGTTGTAAAAATTGTATGTAGTCTCACTAGAATCTCCAACTTCAAACTCAAATTTTTGAGTATTAACTGTATAATTTACCTCATTAAATTGTGGGAAAAACTCTAAATTCTTAATAATTATCGCTGAATCGCCTATATCATAATATGTATTTTCTTTATGCCCTTTATGATGAATCTTATAAGCATTAGAGCTATAAATACCTTGTGGTAAATCTTGATTATCGCTTTGTTCTATCCAAAATCTAAACTCG
>CAZCOI010000052.1:0-2213 GCA_964500335.1 uncultured Nitratifractor sp. | reverse complement strand
CCTCTACTACCCCAAATACCAGATATCCCCATATATTCGCACAACTCGCTCCCTTCGTAGCCAGTTGCCAAAAGCAAGTTTTTTGCTCTGTATTTGCCATTTACAACAACTTGCTCTTTGTTAGATGCAAACTCTTTTAACTCCTCTTGAACAAACTCTACACCCTCTATCAATGCATTACAAAGTGCAACTGCATCACAAAATCCACCATCACTAAAAAACAAAGCATCATATTTGCACTCAACTCCCAATTTTTGCTGCTCATCTTTAGAGATAAGCTTGCCACCAATATACTTTTGATAATTAGCAAACTCTTTTGCATCTGCTTCATCTTTTGGAAGTCGCACCATTGCAGTTTTATAAAAATATTTTGGGTAGTTTTTGGTATAAAAGTAAGTAGCATATCTATATGCTTGGTTTGTTAGCTCTAAAAGAGGGGTTTTTTTGCCAAGTTTTGGCGATATAAAAGCACCAGCAGCCCCACTGCCACCTGTTGCTACTGCCTTTGATCTATCTAGTAATAAAACGCTTTTGCCCATGCTTTTAGCTCTATTAGCCACAGCACACCCAGCAATTCCAGCTCCTACTACTATAATATCATATAGTTTTTGCAAAACTAAACTGTAACCTCTTTTATATCTGCAATATCTCTAAACTCTTTATAGATTTGACCTATTAGATTTTGGCGATTTTGCTTTATGGCATTGTCATTAGCATTTACAAGCACATTATCAAAAAAGCTATCAAGTCTATCTTTTAGAGAAAATAGTGCATCAAGCTTTGCTTTGTAGCTATCAAAATGGCTATTTTTAATATCTATAAACTCTTGATACAAAGATATCTCTTGCTCTTTTTCAAATAGAGCCTCATTAACCTCTAAATTGCTACTTAAATCCAAATCTTTAGAGATATTTGCAACCCTTTTAAATGTAACAAATAGCTCTTTTGAGTTGCTCTGCTCTACTATAGAGTTGAGTGCATCTATCTTTTTAAATATGGTATTTAAATTGCTATCCCCGCTACTTAGCACAGCAGTTACAACCGATGGATTAACCTTTGCAAGCTTATAAATTCTTTCAAATATAAACTCTTTTAGCAAGTTTGTATTAAACTCTTTATACATTGGTGCAAGCTTTGCAAATATAGTATCTAAATCAAAATCAATATCATTTGCAACAACCATTCTAGCTACTCCATTAACAGCACGGCGAAGCGCAAATGGATCTTTCGAGCCAGTTGGAATTTTGCCTACACTAAATAGTCCATAAAGAGTATCTAACTTAATTGCAATAGATACAAGTGTGCTAAATAGATTGCTTGGCAACTCTGCATTATCGCCAGTTGGCATATACTGCTCTTTTATTGCATTATAAACTAGCTCATCTTCGCCAAGAGCCTTTGCATAGTAGTAACCCATCAATCCTTGCAACTCTGTAAACTCATATACCATCTCACTCATTAAATCTGCTTTTGCAAGATTAACTGCTCTATTTAAAAGAGCTTCAATATCTTTGTTGGGGTATTGACTATCTAATCTATCTTTGTATAGGCTATAGAGCATCTTAGCAATCTTTGCTTCTCTTTCTATCTTATCTTTTAGACTACCTAAACCATCGATAAACTGCACAAGCTCCAAGCCATCTGTTTTTAGCCCACGCTTTAAGTCATTTTTATAGAAAAATAGTGCATCTTCAAGTCTTGGTCTAAGCACCTTTTCATTTCCTGAGATTATCTTGCTAAAATCATCTGTAACAGCATTGCTTACAACTACAAAGTTGTTTGCTAAGGTGCCATTTTTAAACACGCCAAAGTATCTTTGGTGCTCTTTCATAGATGTTATAATAACCTCTGGTGGAAGCTCCAAAAACTTCTCATCAAAGCTTCCTAAGAGCGCTGTAGGATTTTCGGTAATTGCAACAACCTCTGCTAGCAAATCTCTATCTAGCTCTACCTCTATGCCACTTTTGTTCTCTATCTCTTTAATCTGCTCTACTACAATCTCTTCTCTTCTTTTTGCATCTAATATTACATTGCCACTATTTAAGATATCTTCATAGCTCTCATAAGTAACCTCTTTTATAGTTGGCTCGCTCATTCTATGCAATCTTGTGCTGTTTGATGATTTTACATTAAAAAGCTCAATATCTACTATCTTATTATCAAGCAGAGCAACAATCCAGCGTATTGGGCGAATAAACTCTTCGCCATGCTCC
>CAZCOI010000051.1:0-9516 GCA_964500335.1 uncultured Nitratifractor sp. | reverse complement strand
TTTAATATCGGGCATTTCGGGCTTGGGTTTGAGTTTTACAGCCATTTTACTTCGCCAATTAGAAGATATAGCGATTTAATATTGCATCGTCTTATAAAAGCTCAGCTTAAAAACGATAAAGAGCAAATTGAATTTTTGTTAAGAAATATAGAGCCTTTAAGTGCGAGAATGAGCGAGCTTGAACGCGAGACTACAAAATGCGAATGGGATTTTAGAGATAGAAAATTTGCAAGATGGGCAAAAGATAATATAGGAAGTATATTTAAAGCAAAAATTATAGAAGTAGATATACAAGATTCGAATAAAGGAGCTATTGCAAAGCTTCTAAATGGGGCAAAAGGAGCTTTAGTAAATTTAAAAAGCTACAATTCAAATCTTTTTGATACAATAGAAGTTAAAATTACAGAAGCTACGATTGATAAACCTTCTATAATGGCAATAGAACAAAAAAAGTTAGAAAATGAGGTAAATCGTGTATAGACAAGAGTTTGATAAACTTATACAAGACAATCTTGCAAATATTGTTTTATTATATGGAGAAAATAACTTTTTTTTTGACTACTATAGCAAACTATATAAACTTAGATTAAACGCAAAAGAAGAGATACTAGAACACTTTTTTGATGAGTATAATTATGAACAAGCAAAAGCTTATCTTTCTCAAGGCTCTTTATTTGGAGGAGTAAATTTATATATTTTAAGAACTAATAAAAAAATTAACAAAAAAGAACTTGAGAGTTTAATAGAAAATTGTGCAAAAAATCCAAACAATTACTTCTTATATATATATGAAGGTGGCAGTTCTAATGCAAAAAGCTTACTAACCTCTTTTTCTAAAAAAAATAATGCAATTGCAGTTAGATTTTTTGAACCAAATATGAAAGAGGCTCTTGAGTTTGCAACACAAAAAGCTAATCAATTAAATCTAAATATAACTCCTTATGCACTAAGTTACCTTGTAAATACTCTTAATTTAAATCTATCTTTAATTACAAAAGAGTTAGAAAAGCTATCAATTTTAAATACAACAATCGAAGTTTCTCATATAGATAGTTTAGTTTACTCTACTGCTCCTTTAGGTGTTGAAAAAATGATTATATCCCTTTTTAAAAAAGAAGATATTACAGCAACTCTAAATAGAGTTATTGAACTAGGAGAAGATTCATATTCAATTCTCCGCTCTATACAAAGATTTACTCAACAGCTATTTTTATTTCATGCTTATATAAAATTAAATGGCAAACCAGACTCTAAAGATATTTTAGGCTATAAACTGCCTAAATTTGTTGAAGAAGAGAGAGCATCTTTAGCCATTAAGATAAAATCTTCTAAACTTTTAAAAATTTATCAAGAACTGCTTGATTTAGAGATAGAGTTAAAATCAAAAGAGGGAAACAAAGAAGCAATATTGTATGGTGGATTAGCAAAAATTAGAACAATCTTATGAAAGTAAAATATATATTTGTTTATGGCACACTCCAAAAAAGATTTAAAAATAACTTCTATAAAGCACTTAGAAAAAACGCCTCTTTTATTTAGTAAAGGATATCTGAATGGTAAATTATATCAACTATCTTACTACCCAGCATTAAAAATAAAAAATTGCTATAATAAAATCTATTGCGAAGTTTATAAAATTAAAAATTAATCTTTTTTATTAATGTTTACAATTTGTTACACCAAATATAAGTTTAAAATAGTATAATAATGGCTCAAAATTCTTTCTCATTATCTAATTGATAGTGGGATAAAAAGCCAAAAGAAGGAAAAACATGAACTGTTATGAAACACTAATTGTCGTTAAGCCTACTCTTACAGAAGAAGAGATTGCTAAACAAGTTGAGCAAGTTAAACAAAATATTACAGAGCAAAATGGTGAAGTTGCTGGTGTAAATGAGATGGGTATGAGAAAACTTGCATATGAAATTAATAAAAATGCTCGTGGTTTTTATGCTGTAATTTACCATAAATCTCCAGCATCTGCAATAGAAGAGGTAGAGAGAAAACTAAGATACAATGAAGATATTTTAAGATTCTTTACTGTTAAATATAGTAATAAAAAAGAGATTGCTGAATTTGAAAAACAAGTTGCATCTTGTAATGGAAAAAAAGAAGAGACTTCAGCTAAAGAAGAGGCTTCGAGCGAAGCTTAATTAAAAAAGGACTCCTATGTATAATAAGGTAATTTTGGTTGGCAACCTAACAAGAGATGTTGAGATTAGATATACACCAAATGGTAGTGCAATTGCAAAAGTTGGAATTGCAACAAATCGTCGCTTTAAAAGTTCTACTGGCGAATTAAAAGATGAAACAATGTTTATTGATTTAACATTTTTTGGTAGAACTGCAGAAGTTGCTAATCAATACCTTCGAAAAGGGAGTAAAGTATTAGTTGAAGGAAGATTGATTTTAGAACAATGGGTCGCTCAAGATGGCACTAAAAGAAGTAGACATTCAGTTACTGTTGAAAATATGCAAATGTTAGATACAAAAGCAGATTCTCAACAAAATAATCAATATAGTAACAGTTATGACTCTACTTCTAATATGCAACAAGGGTATCAACAGCCTCCAATGCAACAAAAAAACAACACCCAAAGCATGCCACAAGAGCCAACAATTCCAGAAATAGATATAGATGAAGATGAAATACCATTTTAGGAGATAAATAATGGCAGAAAAAAGAAAGTTCAAAAAAAGATTTTGTAGATATTGTCAGCAAAAAGTTGATTTTATTGATTATAAAGATTTAAATCAATTAAAATTTAGTTTAAGTGAAAGATATAAAATTATGCCAAGACGCTTAACAGGTAACTGTAAAAAACATCAAGAGATGGTTGCAGTAGCAATAAAAAGAGCAAGACAAGCCGCTTTTATTCCATATGTTGTAGATAGAAAAAGAGTTATTGCTAATCCATTTGAACTAATCAAATAACTTCTCTTTTAATTCTGTAAGCATATCTGCTTACAGCTTTTCTTTATAAATTAACATTTAATTAACAAAATTTTATTATAATTTTTTCTAGTTTAGCACAGTAAATATATATCCCTCCTAAAGTTATTTACATTGCTAAACCTACATATAAAAAGGAGATAAAATGAGACTGCTTAAACTTTTTTTAGTTGCAATTATTGCTACATTCCTACATGCTCAAAATGGTTTAAAAATGCCAAAAAATTATAGAGCTGTTCCATTCAATAAAGCTCAAATTTTACAAACAGGTAAAAATAAAATGTTTTGTGTTAAATGTGGAATGACTCTGCCTATGTTTTATAGAACAAATCACGCCGCTAAAGTTAATGGGAAAATAGAACAATTTTGCTCATTATATTGTTTAGTAGAAGAGATGCAAAGCGGAGCAAAAGTTGAAGATATTAAAGTTGTAGATAATACAACATTAAAATTTATAGATGCAAACAAAGCTTTTTACGTAGTAGGAAGTTCAAAACCTGCAACAATGGCTAAAAAAATTAGTAAATATGCATTTGGAACAAAAGAGGCTGCAGAAGAGTTTGCTAAAAAATTTGGTGGTAAAGTAATGAGTTTTAACGAAGCATTACAAATTGCAAAAAGAGATTTTGATAGCGATACAAAAGCTAAATATATGCGTCAAGCTAAAGCCGCAAAGAAAGGTGAAATGATTTACAATAAAAAATGTAAAAAGACAGATAAAAAATTTAATTCTGTAGCAGAAGCAAAAGCTTACATTAAAGAAAATAATCTTTGTGGTAATATTAAAGGTAAACCTCTTCAAGCTGTAGGACTATATCTATATAAAAGATAAGCTATATTAGCTTATCTAACCAGCTTCTAATTTATACAAACATATTTACAATAAGACTTTAAATCTTAAATCTTTATAATTAAATTATTTAAAAAAAGCAATAATTTTTAAGCTAAATTATTACTTCTAATTAAAAACTGTCTAAATATCTTTCTTTTTTAAATCACCGTGATACACAATATCTTCGGCTCTAACATTCTCATCATTTAACCATGAAGGAACTGGGTCTTGAGACTCTAAATTTTTAATCTCTTCATCTAGCATATCTTCTTGATAAGTCATCATCATATCAGCGGCAATTACATAAGGTGCTGTTTGAATTTGTTTAAGTTTCTCTATCTCTTCTCCAACATCTTCACCCTCTATTGTAACTATAATTTTACCTTTATCTTTATCTCCAAAATGGTAATCACAAATCTCACTCTCTTCACACCATTTTACAACTTTATCATAATTTTCACTCTTACACTGTATTACAATACTTGAAATATTCATCAAATCTCCTTATTTTAATTTCCACATTATAACAATATTATCATCGCTTGCACTAAAAAGTGTATCTTCACTTTTAAAGACTATTGTATTTAAAGTACTATTTTGTCCTTTAAGCAGATATTTCTTACTTTTTGTACTCAAATCAAATATTGATATATTATTTTTTTCATCCATTGCAAATGCAGCCATTGTAGCACTCGGATTTAGAGCAGTTGCATATATCAAAAAGTGTCCTTCTATATAATCGCTTTTACCACTTTTTATATTATACCAAGATGCTCTTCTATCTTGACCCGCACAACTAACAATATCTTTTTTTAAATCAACTTTATATACATTATCTAAATTAGCACCACTTAGCTTCTTTACAACTTTTCCGCTTTTTGTCTCTACTATATTTATCTCTCCACTCTCACAACTAAATGCCGCCAAGCTTCTATCTTCATTAAGAGCAAAATCAGAAAATTTTGACTCATTTAACTGCTTTTTATAAACCATCTTTTTATCTTTGATATTATAAAGAGCAACTTCATTACTTAAAAAACCAAGCAATATATTATTATCATCAATAAATTTAGATTTTATAATAGCAAGTTTATCTTTTTCAGTAAAAATATCAGTTGTTTTGTTATTTTCATGCATTCTTAAATCTGCATATCCCCCTACTCCACTATCGCTAAGTAGAAGATATTTACCATTATAATAATCTACACTAGCAACTCTAGTATCAACAATCTCTCCTGTAAAATCTTTAATTTTTGGAACTTGTATAACTTTTACAAACTCTTTTTTATTATAATTATATACTTTTAATTTACCTCCATCTGTGCCTATAACTATCTCTCCATCTTTACCAAGAGCCAAATCTTTTGCAATCTCTTTAACATCAATTTTCAAAAAAGGTTCTATATCTTTGGCAAAAAGAATATTAAAAATAGCAATTAGTATAAAAAGCTTTTTCATTGTTTATCCTCTTTTAAAATATCTTCTACAATTTCTAAAATTTTTATTGCAACTCCATCTTCATCTAATGAGCTTTGAACTCCATATAAATCCTCTTCAGATGCAATAAAATTTTCAAATATATTATTTTCATCAAGAGTAGTATATAGTTTTTTTAAGCCCTCTTCTTTTAAAATTGATGATACATTTTCAGTAACATATACTAAATAGTTATAATCTTCAGGATCAAAAATATCAACCTCTTCATCATCAATATCGGCATAATTTTCATCAACAACTACTAATAATCTTAATTCATTAATATCATCATCAAGCTTTGAAAAAAGTATAGGAAATTTATCTTTTAAATTTGACATAGTGCCTCCTTGTATTAAGTAAAATTATACTTATTATACTATTTTATTATATATTCTATAGCATTTGTAGGACATCGACCTAAACAAAATCCACAATTTGTACATTTTGTAATATCTATTATTGGTTCAAACATTCCTTTAAATAGTATTGCATCATCTAAACATGGTTCTTTGCAAGAAAAACATACACTACCATTATGAGCCATACATTTATCTTTGTTTATTAAAAATGTAGTATTTAAAATCTTCTCTTCACCCTCTTCTAGGCTTAATACACCAAGTTCACAGGCATTAGCACAATCTTGACAAAAAGTACATCCAGATTTTGTAAAATTTAATATAGGTGTTCCACTAGCTTCTATTACAATTATCTTTTCATCACAAACTTTTGCACAAGCTTTGCTCTCACAATTAATGCACTCTTTATCAAAAAGGCTTAAATCTTTTGTATAGGGTGGGCGAATATAAAGAGGAGCTTTTTCCTCTTTTATATCGCTAATTGGCTTTGTAATAGTCTTAAAAAAATCCCTTCTACTTGCCAATTATTTTACACCTTCATTAATTACATCTGCTAAATTAGATTTCTCTTTCAATTTAGCATCTTTAAAGTCAGGTCTAAAGTTATTTTTTACAAGTGGTTTAACATTCGCTTGTGGCACATGGCATTGTGAACAGTTAAATCTAGCTTGTGATAAATGATCAAGCTTTTTAGCTTTTGCTAAAACAACATCTGAAGTATTTGCTTTTCCAAGCACTTTACCCTCTTTTACAACTTTACCACCTTCCATTTTAGTCTCTGGTCTATAGTTAGTAAAGTGAGATGGTGGAATTGGCGTAGCACCTACACCTTTTGCAACATCTGGCATATGACATCCAAGACACTGATTATTCTTTTGTGTAATTGGTAAAAGACCCTCTACACTATGAGGAATAAGTGGTGGTGCATTTACATAACTTCTTGCAAATTTTTTAGCTTGTCCTGGTGCTGGTGCATCATATTTAACTTCTATTGGCTTAACTTTTTCATCTGTTAAACCATCTTTTCTAAGACCAAGTTCAACTTCAGTAACCTCTTTTTTGCCAGCTAAATCCAAAACTGCTTTACCACTTTCAATATTATCCTCTTTTAAACCAGCATCTTTTGCAGGAGCCGCTTCTTTTGCCTCACTTGCTGGTGCCGCTTCTTTTTTATCGGCTGCTGGAGCTGCTTTTGCATCTCCCCCACCTTTGATAATATCAGCCAAAGCCTTAATGTCAGCATCACTTAAATTTTTAACCTGACCAATCATAGTTGCCTTCATAGCTCCGCCATATGAGCCATCTTTATAGCCTTTAAGAGATTTTATAATATCCTCTTTACTCATATCTTTTACAATCTTTGATTTACCAAGCGCTTTTTTCTCAAAGTTTGCGCCATGACAACCAATACAAGCTTGTGTACTAGCCGCATAAATTACACTAGTAGCTAATAGCGCCCCTACTGTTAAAGTTTTAATCATTTTGACTCCTTATGATTTTTTATATATTTGCCAATGCTAAAATTTAAAGCATCATCATCGCAAACATCAATACATCTACCACAATTTGTACACTCTATATCATTTACAGTAATACTCTTTTTACCAATCATATGTAAAACTTGAACCTCAGGGCATACATCTTTGCACTTCATACAAAGAGTACAAGCCTCGCTATCATGTTTTACTCTAAATAAAGAGTATTTACCAATAATAGAGTAAACTCCTCCAAGTGGACATATATGCCCACACCAACCATTTTTAACAACAAAAAGGTCAAATAAAAATATAGCAATAATTAGTCCTAAACCACTGCCAATACCAAATACTATATTTCTATTTAGTATTGTAATTGGGCTTACAACCTCAAAAGCTGCCATACCTGAAATAACAGAAACAATTAAAGTAATTACTATCATATAGTAACGAATATTTCTGCTAATCCAAACCTTTCTTTCAATCTTATCTATATATAATTTTCTTCTAAGCCATGCTGCTGTATCTGTTACTAAATTTACAGGACACACCCAGCTACAAAATGCTCTTCCTCCAATAATACCATAAAATAAAGCAATAATTAATGCACCAACAAGCACATTAACCCCAAGAATAGCACCACTAGCAAGAAGTTGTAATACAGCAAATGGATCACTAAGTGGAATTTTACCAAAAACAGAAGAAGAGGATAGATCTCCTTGCAAGATATTCCAACCCCAAACATTTCCAGCAAAATATAAAAATAGTAAGCCAATTTGAGTAAATCTTCTTAATAAAAGATACTTAATATTTGAAAACTTCATATTAATACTCCAAACTATTGTTTAAATAATCTATTGGCTTTTTACTACTTCGCTCATCTTTGGTTTTTATATCTTGCTCTTTTCTATTCCCTACTCTTTGTTGATCTTGTTTATCCCAACCTTTTACATAGTGATCACCAGGTTTTCCTTGAGCAACTTCTCTTGGTAGTACAAAAATAGCAGGTTTTTCAGTTACACAAGCCTTTTCACAAAGCCCACATCCAGTACAAATATCTGGATTAACAACAGGCTCTAAGAAGGCATGTTTTCCAGTTCTGCTATTTCTATTATACTCTAATCTTATAGCTTCATCTAACAGTGGGCAAGCACGATAACATGCATCGCACTGCAAACCCCAAAAAGCGATACAAGAGTGCACATCTACAACGGCAACTCCCATATCCATCTCTCTAATATCAAGCTCATTTGTCTTTTTATTTGTAACACTTGCTATATCTAAAGCACCAGTAGGACAAACAGGGACACAAGGAATATTTTCACACATATAACATGGTACATCCCGTGGTGTAAAAAAAGGAGTTCCAATTGTCACATTATCGCCTGCTTTTGCCATTTTTAGAGTTCCAGGCAATTGATTACCCTCTTTATCTCTATTTTGAGGACGATTTACACAAGCTTCAGCACATAAACCACACTTAATACATGTTTTTAAAAAATCATCTTCAGGCAATGCACCAGGTGGGCGCAGAGTCAAAGGAGAACTCTTTGCTTTATTTGTATAACCAGCCCAAAGCAAAGTCCCCATAGCTCCTAACCCAACATTATGCGCAATATTAGTAAAGAATCTTCTTCTTGAAGTTATCTCTACCTTTTTTTTATCCTTTTGTCCCACTTTTACAACCTTTAAGCTTTATAAATTTTAACCGCACACTTTTTATAATCTGTCTGCTTACTCATTGGACAAGTAGCATCAAGAGTAACTTTGTTAATTAAAACTTTCTCATCAAACCAAGGCACAAATACTAAACCTCTTGGAGGTCTGTTTCTTCCTCTAGTTTCTACTCTTGCTTTTACTTTACCACGGCGAGACTCTATCCATACAAGCTCACCACGCTTAACACCATGCTTCTTAGCATCTTCTGGATGCATATAACAAAGTGCTTCTGGAACTGCACGGAATAATTCAGGAACTCTCATTGTCATTGTACCACTATGCCAATGCTCTAGCACACGACCAGTACATAACCAAGTATCATAATTCTCATCTGGCATTTCTGGTGGATCCATATATGGTCTAGCAAAGATTTTTGCTTTATTTTTAAGAGAGAATTTACCACCTTTTTTGTCTGGCTTAGTTAATGTTCCTTTAAATAGTTTTTTAGCTAATGGTCCATAGAATGCAAAGTCTCCACCAGTCTCTTTAGCCGCTTTTGCTGCATAAGGGTCATATTTTGCATTAAATCTCCACTGAGTCTCTTTACCATCAACAACTGGCCATTTAAGTCCTCTAACTTTATGGTAAACATCAAATGGCGCAAGGTCATGTCCATGTCCTCTACCAAAGAATGCATACTCTTCAAATAGATATTTATGAATAAAGAATCCGTAACCTTTCCACTCTTTACCATCACTACCAAGA
>CAZCOI010000050.1:0-19366 GCA_964500335.1 uncultured Nitratifractor sp. | reverse complement strand
TAGCACTATTGCAAAACCATCTGGATTTGCAAGCTTTTTTGCACCACTCTCTTTAAATGCTTTAATAGAAATTGGCGTTGTAATATCATTACCAATTGTCATATCTATATTAACTCTAACAATCTCACCAGCTCTTACTTCACGCCCTGCATGGTCGCTAAAAATTTTCTCTGTAATGGTTAAACCCATACTAATCCCTTTGGAATAATTTAGCGCGATTATAGCTAAATTGTGGTTAAATTTTCTCATAAATTAGGGTTTAACTATTTTTAGATAAACTTTCACTATGAAACTATATGAGATAAAAGCAGTAGCAAATTACTTAAAAAAATATAACTTTATTAAAAGAGCAAAAAGAGTACAAAATAACACTATAGAGATTGATTTTGGAGATAAAGAGGCAATATACTTTGATTTAACAAGAGGTAACTCAACTATCTATAAAGCTCTGCCTCAAAAGATGGCAAACTACTATAATGCCCCTTTTGATACAAAGCTTCATCAGCTTCTATCTTACTCTAAAATATTAGATATATATGTTCCAAATGATGATAAGGTAATTATTTTTAAAGTAAAACCAAAAAGCCAATATAAAAATAGCATAATATTAGCTAGATTTGAACTTACAGGAAAATATACAAACCTCATCTTAACAAATCAAGAGAATATAGTTATAGAAGCACTTCATCATATAGACTCATCAAAAAGTTATAGAGAGGTAAAGCCAGGAGTTAAGCTAAAAGAGCTTTTACCGTTTAAATCTAAATATAGTGGCAAAGTAGAAGATATTAAAGAGCTTTTAGATAGTAATTATAAAAAGATAAATAGTAAACTTTTAAATAGACTAAAATCGCAAAAATTAAATATAATTCAAAAAAAGATTGATAAACTTCAAAAAAGTATAAACTCTTTATTAGATGAAGATACTCTACTAAAAGAGTCTATAAAATATAGCAACTATGGAAATATTCTTTTAGCAAATTTACATAAAATTAAACCATATGATAAAAGTTTAAAAAGTTTAGATTTTAATGGAGAGCCTATAGAGATACCTTTGCCTCAAGATATATCAAAAAATAGAACAGCCCAATACTACTTTAATCTCTCTAAAAAGGCAAAAAGCAAATCTAAAAATATTAAAATAGAAAAAAAGAATTTAACAGACAAACTAAATTTTTATTTAAATATTAAAAGTGCTATAGAAAGTGCAAAAACACCTTATGAAGTTGAACTCCTTTTACCAAAACAGTCTCGCCAAATTGCAAAACAACATAAGCAAAAAGTTGGAGAACTATATTGGATAGAAGGATATAAAGTTATGGTTGGCAGAAATGCTAAAGAGAATCAAGAGCTACTAAAAATTGCAAAAGCAAATGATATTTGGATGCATGTAAGAGATATTCCTGGCTCTCATGTAATTATTAGAACCGATAAGCAAAATTTGCCCGATTCTCTGCTACAAAGTGCAGCAAAACTTTGTGTGGACTTTAGCACCAAAAATCCCGGAAATTACGAAGTAGATTACACTAAAAGAAAGTTTGTAAAAGCAATAGAGGGCTCTAGTGTTGAGTATGACAAATATAAAACTATAAGCGTTTTAAAAGAGGGAATTGAGATTAGGGAGTAGTTTATGGGTAAAAAAGATTACTTTGCACCAAAAGCAAAAAGTTTTGATGCTTTAGAAAGAAGAGTAAAAAATGCAAAAAATATTGCCAACTTAATTGTTAAAAATATTGAGCTAAATAAAAATATGCATATAGCAGACTTTGGCTCAGGTACAGGACTTCTTTTAGAGCAAATTGCACCTTATGTTAGCCATATCAGTGCAATTGATATCTCAAATTCAATGAACCAAGTATTAAAAGATAAACTTCCAACTATAAAGTGCCAAGTCTCAATAAAAAATATCGACTTAACAAAAGATAGCCTCAATTGCAAATTTGATGGCATAATCTCATCTATGACACTTCACCATATATCTAATATTAAAGATATATTTACTAAATTTTATAATATGCTAAATAATAACTCTTTTATTGCAATTGCTGATTTAGATACAGAAGATGGCTCCTTTCACGAAAGCGATACAGGAGTTTGCCACTATGGATTTGATAGAGATGAGTTTTTAAATAGTGCTAAAAGTGTTGGATTTAGAGACTTAAAAATAATTGATGCAGGATATATAACAAAACCTTATGGAAAATTTAGCCTATTTCTACTAATTGGAAAGAAGTAATAAAAACCTATTTTTATCCTATATTTTCTATCCACTCTTGTATAAATTTATCTTGCTTTGATTTATTCCATTTTAATCTTGCAACATTTGCAATTAAAATAAACTCTTCTACTGCCTTTTCTAAATTATCATTTACAATTACAAAATCGTACTCATTAATTGCTTTAATCTCCTCTTTAGCATTTTGCAAACGCCTATTTATAATATCTAAGCTATCTGTGCTTCTACTTTTTAATCTACTCTCTAGCTCTTTTAAAGATGGTGGAGTTATAAAAGCGCTTGTTATACTATTGCCAAGAGCTTCTCTAACTAAACGATGTCCTTGAACATCTATATCAAAAATTACCAATTTTCCTTCGTTAAGAGCCTTTTTTACAGGTTTTAGAGAAGTTCCATAATAGTTATCATGAACCTTTGCATACTCTAAAAATTCACCACTTTTAATACCCTCTTCAAACTCCTCTTTTGTTACAAAGTAGTAATCAACTCCATCAACCTCACCTTCTCTTGGTTCTCTAGTAGTTGTAGATACAGAGAAATAAAAATCACCAATACTCTTTGAAGCATTTTGTATAATAGTACTTTTACCAGCACCGCTAGGACCAGATAAAACTAAAATTGCGCTACTCATTATCTCTACTTTTATAGCTTATTTTAATAGAAACTTTAGCTCCTTTAAGCAGTTTTTTTAACTCTTTTTTTGTTAAACCTCTACACTCATATAAAAACTCTTTAGCCTCTTTTCCTTTTAGCTTTTGGCTAATATTTTGCTCTAGCTTTTCTATTACAGATAGCTTATCTTCATCTATTTCAGTTAAAGCCATAAGCTCTTTTATTTTTGCTATCTCATCATAATTTAAAACATTTGTCTCTTTTATAGATATATTCTCTTTATTAGTAGTACTATTTATCTTTTTTAGTATATCTTTAATATCTTTTGGTAAAAATGGTTTTTTTACTACAATATCTACTAAAGTGCTATCAACACTATTTCCTATTAAAATAAGCTTTGAGTAACTAAAATTATCTTTTATATTTTCAATCTCATCCACTAAATTAGGAGTAGAATCATCAATAAATATTACATCATAACTATCATTTTTTGCTTCATCTGACAATTTAGCATGCTCACTTTGAATATTGCCATCTTTAAAGACTAAATTTAACAACTCCATTACAATTGTTGAGTAACTTATAACCAAAATATTCATAATTGCAAGCCTTAAGTTTTATTAATTTGGATTTTACAATATTAGGCTTTAAAAGTAGATAAAGGAGTGGTACACTCTACAGGATTCGAACCTGTGACCTTCTGAACCGCAATCAGATGCTCTATCCAGCTGAGCTAAGAGTGCATATTTAGGAATGAAATAGTAGTAAATTAGAGCTTAGAGGTTACTTAAATAAATCCTCTAAAGCTGAAGTGTCCGTTGTTTTTGTTAAAGACTCCTCTTGTGTAGTTTCGCTACTTAATGTTGTTCCCTCAACATCATTTAATTCAATTGCAAATTTTGTCAGCATTGAAGCTAAACGAATATTTATTCCATTCTTGCCTATTGCTTTTGCTTTTTGGTCGGCTGTAACATCTACAATAGCCTTTTTCTCTTTATCTGTATTACTAATAATCTTTACACTCTTAACAACAGCAGGCGATAAAGCTCTAGCAATATAAACTTCAGGAACTGGAGAGTACTCAATACAATCAATATTCTCTCCATTTAGCTCTTTGCTAACAGCATTTATTCTAACTCCGTTAGTTCCTACAGCCGCACCCACAGGGTCAATATTCGTTCTATCTGTTGTTAAAGATACCTTTGCTCTCTCTCCTGGTATTCTTGCGCTTGAGACAATCTTAACATAACCATCTTCTATCTCTGGAACCTCTTTTTTCATAAGCTCTTCTAAAAATTTAGGTGCCGTTCTAGTAAGTTCCAAAAACATTCCAAGCTTTGGTTCAACCTTAACAAACTTAAGTAGAGCTTTAAGATGGTCTCCAACACTAAAACGCTCCCCTTTTATACGATTTCTTAAGGTTAAAACTCCTCTAAGTTCACCTATCTCAACATATGTATTATCATCTTCATCAACCCTTGTTACAACACCAGAAATTACACTTCCTACCCTTTTTTTGTACCCTTCAAACAGCTCTTGTTCAATATGGCGTTGTAAATGATATTCAAGCTCTCTATATAAATTAGAGGCCCCTGTTGCTCCATACTCTTCTAAATCAAACTCCAATCTTATCTCATCACCTACCTCAACATCGCCATACTCTTTTGCATCTTCAATGCTAATATATCTATCTGGATTATCAAATAATCTCTTATCATCATCTGGGACTACTGTTAAAACCCTATAAATCTCAATTTTATCATTTTCTTCATCATCTGCAATTTCAAACTTGCAATCTTGCCCTTCTAATCTTTGGGCAGTCTTTATTAAAGCTGTTTTAAATGCCTCTCTTGCGCTTTTTGGTGAAATATCTTTATCATGCGCAATTGCTTCTATAATAGAATTAACTTTCTCCATAAAAATTCCTCATTAACAATCGCCAAAATCTATTTAACAATAAGTTTTTCTAAGGGATTGTTCTTTTTTAATCTTTTGTAGTTTTAATATTATAACTAAATAAACTTATTTTTTGTTATAATACCAAAAAATTTATCAAAGGATTAGTATGGAGCTAAAATTAGCAAAAAGCACACTTAATGCAAAAACAAAAAAAATAACTCTTCAAGAGATTGAAGAAAAATTGAATAAACAGCAATTTTTCTATTTTGACAGAGAGAATGAACATAAAGATCTATTAGCGCTAAAAGAGTATTTTGAAGAGAAAGGCCATAGCGTATTTTTAAGAGATGCAAAATATGGCTTAGGCGATTTAGACTACATTTATGAACTGCATATTCTATAAAAATGAAAAAGCTTTTTATACAAACTTTAGGTTGTGCAATGAATGTTCGCGATAGCGAGCATATAATTGCTGAATTAAGCCAAAAAGAAGATTATGAATTAACAGATAATATTAAAGAGGCAGATTTAATAATAATAAATACCTGTTCTGTTAGAGAAAAGCCCGTATCAAAACTATTCTCAGAGATTGGACAATTTAAAAAGCTTAGAAAAGATGATGCTAAAATTGGGGTAGCAGGTTGTACTGCTAGCCACCTTGGTAAAGAGATAATTAAAAAGGCACCTGTTGTAGATTTTGTACTTGGTGCTAGAAATGTCTCTAAAATTACAAAAGTAATTAACCAAAAGGGTGCTGTAGAAATTGATACTAGCTACGATGAGAGCACCTATATGTTTGGTGATTTTAGAAGTAATCCATATAAAGCTATGGTAAATATATCTATTGGATGCGATAAAAGTTGTACATTTTGTATAGTTCCAGTTACTAGAGGCGAAGAGATTTCTATACCTAGCAATCTAATAATCCAAGAGATAAAAAAAGCTGTAGATAATGGAGCAAAAGAGGTTACACTACTTGGGCAAAATGTAAACAATTATGGACGAAGATTTAGCACTCAAACTAATGGAGCAAAAAATTTTACAGAGCTTTTAAGAGAAGTTAGCAAAATAGAAGGGCTTGAAAGAATTAGATTTAGCTCCCCTCACCCACTCCATATGGATGATGAATTTTTAGAAGAGTTTGCATCTAATCCAAAAATTTGTAAACAGATTCATGTACCTTTACAAAGTGGTTCTACCAAACTTTTAAAAAGAATGAAGAGAGGCTACTCAAAAGAGTGGTTTTTAAATAGATGCTCTAAAATTAGAGAACTTGTTCCAAATGTAGCAATATCTACCGATATTATCGTAGGCTTTCCAGGAGAGAGCGAAGATGACTTTAAAGATACATTAGATGTATTAGAAAAGGTTAAATTTGATACCCTATTCTCTTTTAAATACTCTCCTCGCCCACATACAGATGCGGCAAAATATCCAGACCAGGTAGAAGCATCTATTGCATCTAAAAGATTACAAATCTTACAAGATAGACATAAAGAGATACAAAAAGAATCAATGCTATCTCAAGTTGGAAAGATTGCAGAAGTTTTATTTGAAGAGCTAAAAAGCGATGGAAAAGTTGCTGGTAGAAGCGATGAAGGAAGATTGGTTGTTGTTAAAGGCAGTCAAGAGCTTTTAGGTAAAATTGCAAAAGTAAAAATAACTTCAGCAAAATTAACAATGCTTGATGGAAAATTAATTTAGATGAATATATCTACATATTTTAAGCCTTTTTTAGAGTATTGTAGCCAAATTAGAGGCTACTCTAATCAAACCATTAGAAGCTATGAGATTGCTTTAAATTTACTAGAAAAACATCATGAGATTGAGTATAAAAAAGATATTACCATAATAGATATTATGCCTCTTAGATTATATCTTGCAAACCACTCTAAAAAGGCAATCTCAGCAAGATTAAGCGCAATAAGAACATTTGTAAAATATCTAAATAAACACAAAAATAAAAATATAAAATTAAAAGGTTCACAAAGTATAAAAGTTCCTAAAACCTTGCCAAAACCTCTAAGAGAAGAAGATATCTTAAAAGTTATTAATTCAAACAACACTCAATTTACCCTTATTATTAAAATGCTTTATGCACTAGGTTTAAGAGTAAGTGAGCTTAGTCAGATTAAATTAACTGATATTAGTAGTGAGTGGATTAGAGTCTATGGAAAAGGTAATAAAACTAGAGAGGTCCCAATTATAGATACTCTTAAAAGAGATATTATAAACTATATAGAACTTTTTAATCCAAAAGAGTATCTTTTTGAAAAAGATGAAATTAGATTAAAAGATTATCAAATTAGATATATTATTCAAAAAGAGTTTGCAAAAATTGGAATAAAAGCTACACCTCATCAATTAAGACACTCATTTGCTAGCCATCTGCTAAATAAAGGAGCTAGAGTTAGTGATGTTAGCGAACTTTTAGGACACAAATCTATGGCAACTACTCAAATTTATACAAAATTAACTAACTCTACAAAATTAAAAAACTATCTAAAAGCTCATCCATTAGCTAAATTTATATAGAACATCCACTATTTGGTTTAGTAAAACTATTTTCATAACCGCAATTATTACATCTAAAAGTTATAATTTTAGGAGAACACCCTGTTCCTCTAACATCTATTAACTCTATACTTTTATGTTTACACTTTGGGCAAAAGCCATCTTCTATTTTACTAAGCTCTTGATTCTTCTCTCTTAAATAAAAACCATACCCTACAACTGTTGCAACTAAAATAAAAATAACTAGAAAAACTGTATAAAAATCTATAATCAATCCTTTTTTATCCTATTTTACCATATCTTTCCAATTATTTCCAAATCTTCCCTCTCTTATTTTAGTAACTAATCTATCTACTAAATTTTCTCTCTCAAAACTATCTAGCTTATAGTTTTTAAAATTATGTTTAGATAAATACTCCTCAACTTTATATGAGTAATTTCTAAAAAGAAGAGGGTCACTTTTTGCTAAATAGTCATAATTACAAGAGTAAATATCATTTATACTCTGTGCATTTGAGTAACAGCTTACTACCTCTTGCTGTAAATAATCAATCATAGGTCTTATAATCTCTTTAATTTTTGCATCAATTCTTTTAATAATATCTTCTCTTCTATTTGGACTTTTAAGAGCTTTAAATCTTAAATGTCTAAGCTTCATAAATAGAGCCATCTTTTTTGGAAAGTTTTCAAATAGCGCACAATCAAACTCCTCAATACCCTCTCTATCTTCTGGAGCTACTATCTTTGCATTTGGACATAATGTTAAAAAATCATCTATATCCTCATTTAAACTATTTTGTTGCATATCTTTTAACTCTTCAATATTTTGTAATTTTTTATATAAAACTTGATATTCACTATTTTTTGTAAGCTCATATAATCTCTCTAAAGCGGCAATTAAGATATTTAATTTTTTATCATCATTTATTACTTGTTTTAAATCTTTTGTTCGTTTTAATATGTATTTATAGAGTTTAATTGCTTTTTCCTTATCTTTTTTTACACCTATGCCTCTCTCATAAAAGAGTCCAAGCATCAAAAAAGATTTTAAATTATTAGATTTTGCAGACTCTGTATATAATTTAAAAGCTTTAATATAATCTCTATTTTTATAAGCATTAAATGCCCTATCTTCCAAACTGTTAGCCTCTAAACTAAAAGATAGCACAAAAATAGCAAAAAAAATGCTTATAAAACTTTTCATAATATTGCCTTTGAAATATTATATTTAATATAGTAATATATTTTGGTTGATTTCATCTAAAATATGTCAAAAAGTTAATATCTTTATCTTTTATATTAAACTGCTCTTTAAATGAAAAATAGAAGCAACTTTAGATATAATTTATAAAATTTTTTAAAGGTAAAATTTATGCTTGTTGCTCCAAGTATATTATCGGCTGATTTTGGCAATTTAAGTAAAGATATAAAAGCAATTTGCGATGCTGGATGCGATTTAGTGCATGTAGATGTTATGGATGGTCACTTTGTGCCAAATTTAACAATAGGTCCTGTTGTTGTAGAATCTATTGCACAATCTGCAACTAAACCCCTTGATATTCATTTAATGGTAAAAGATAACAACTTTTTTGTAGATATGTTTGCCCCTCTTAAACCAAAATATATAAGCTTTCATATAGAAAGCGAAATACATGCAAACAGATTAGCAAATAAAATAAAATCTCTTGGTATTAGCCCAGCTATTGTACTAAATCCTCATACCCCAATCCAAAATGTTGAATATCTTTTAGAGTATATAGATATGGTACTTTTAATGAGTGTTAATCCAGGTTTTGGCGGACAAAAATTTATACCTTCTGTAATAGAGAGAGCTAGCCATCTAAAAGAGCTTATTTTAAAAAGAAATCCAGAGTGTTTAATAGAGGTTGATGGCGGTGTTAGTGATAAAAATATAGAATTTTTAAGAAATGTGGGAGTTGATGTTGTAGTTGCTGGAAGCTATGTTTTTAAACATCCAAATGGAATAAAAGAGGCAATTGATAGTTTAAGGGTATAGATGAGAGTAAAAATTTGCGGTATTACAAACTATGATGATGCAATGTATGCAATAGAGGCTGGAGCCGATGCTTTAGGGTTTGTCTTTTATCCAAAATCGCCAAGATATATAAGCTATGAAGAGTGCTCTAATATAATTTCAAAACTACCACCATTTGTTACAAAAGTTGGACTTTTTGTAGAAAATCCAAAAGAAGAGATTCAAAAATACTCAAAAATCTCAAATATCGATATTGCACAAATCCATTTTGATGTAACAGAAGAGTTTTTAAAATCAATCAATTTTAAAACTCTCCCTGTAATTAGAGCTAAGAGTGCTTTAGATATAGAAAAATTTGACGGATATAAACTTGTAGATGCATATTGCCAATCATATGGAGGAAGCGGAAAACAGCTAAATTTAGAGTGGTTTAAAGATAAAGATAACTCAAAAACAATTATTGCAGGAGGATTAACCCCTCAAAACTTAGAACAGCTAAGAGGTTATAACTTTTGGGGAGTTGATGTAAGTAGCGGTGTTGAAGCTACTAAAGGTAAAAAAGATTACAAAAAAGTAAAAGAGTTTATTAAAAATGCAAAATATCTTTGAACCGCTAACAAACGCTTTTAGAAAAAATAATGGCTTTTTAGAGCATGAAAAACTCTACTCTATTATAAAAAGATATACAAGACTTTTCGAAGATGAGGCAATAATAGCAGAGCTTTTACAAGCATCAGGCTACCCAATAGAAGAGAAAATTAATGGCTACCTTTATAAACCTATGCACACTCCATATAATCAACAAGAGTATGTAATAATAGATATTGAGACAAATGGCTCAAAACCTGGACGCTCACAAGTTATAGAGATTGGTGGAGTTAAAGTTAAAAATGGAAAGATTATAGATAGGTTAGAAACATTTGTTCACTGCGCCTATATTCCACAAAATATTAGCGAATTAACTGGTATTGATACAAAAGATTTAATAGATGCGCCAAGTAGAAAAGAGGCTCTTATTATGCTAAAAAATTTTATGCAAGATGCAATATTTGTAGCCCATAATGTTAATTTTGATTATACATTTTTAAGTGCCTCATTTAAACGATTTGGGCTAGGATGTATAGGTAATATTAGGCTTTGTACAATTGAACTTGCAAAAAGAACTATAGATAGTCAAAAATATGGTCTTGCCGCACTTTGTGAAACTTTAAATATACCTATGCAATCACACCACAGAGCCTACTCAGATGCACTTTGCTCTTGGCAAATAATGAAATACTCTTTAAAAAATCTACCACCATATGTAAAAAGTGCTGATGATTTAGTACTATTTTCTAAATCATCAAAAAAAGAGAGAAAAGCTAAAACTAAGGTTTAAGAATATAGGTTAAGAAGCTCTCATCATCAATTTTGCTACTATATACCTCATACCCTTTATCTATAAACTCATCTATTAGAGGCTGTGGCATAAAGTCTGATTTTATTAGCAATATCTCACCATTTTGAAGCTCTTTTATTGCTTTATTGCTTGCTGCAAGTGGATTTTGCTCTTTATCTAGTAGCTCATTTGCATCTATAATTATCTTTGGCTCATTTGCAATCCAAATAGGAGCTTCTTTACTATTATTGGCTATATCATCTACACTTATAGCCTCTTGCCCAACAAGAGCTCTAATTTTATTTAATAGCTCTTGAGGCTCCATACCACCTACAATTGCGGCTTGCTTAATAGAGGCTACCCTTGCTACTGTTCTTTTTAAGACAGGATTCTTTAATTTCTTAAATTTTGGATTTATCTTAATTAGCTCATCTTCAAGATGAGGATACTCTTTTAAAAGATCATAAATTTTAGTAGTTATTAAAACCTCCATTATAGACTCCTGCCCTCATTAAAATTCTTCTTTAACATTCCTGCCATACTTAAATAACTATTTAGTGCCCCAATATATGCTCTTGCACTTGCTAGCATTGTATCTATACTTAATCCATGCCCAATTAAAGCTGGTTCATCTTCATTAAATTGTACCTGCACAGTTACGCTTGCTAGTGCATCTTTGCCTTTTGAGACCGATTTTACTTTATAATCTTTTAGCAAACCGCTATGACCTGTAATTCTATCTATTGTTTTAAATACCGCATCTATTGTACCATCACCAATTCCAGCATCTGTAACTTTACTTCCATCAGGCATTTTAATTGTAACAGCCGCACTTGGAACACCACCAGTTGAATCCATTAGCTGTAATGCCACAAGCTCATAAGAGTTCTCAACACTTGTCATATTGCTAGTAATTAATGCTCTTAAATCATCATCATATATATCTTTTTTCTTATCAGCCAACTCTTTAAATCTAATAAAAGCGCTATTTAACTCCTCTTCATTTAAACTAAATCCTAACTTTTCTAACTTATCTTTAAATGCCGCTCTGCCAGAGTGTTTGCCAAGCACTAATGTATCATCTTTATTTAACCCAATCTCTTCAGGAGAGAATATCTCATAAGTTTTTTTATTTTTTAACACACCATCTTGGTGTATTCCACTCTCGTGTGCAAAAGCATTTTTACCAACTATTGCTTTATTTGGCTGAGGCTCAATACCTGTTATACTTGCAATCATACGGCTAGTTGGATATATCTCTTTTGTATTAATTTTAGTCTCTACATTTGCATAGTAGTCCTCTCTTACCTTTATAGCCATTACTATCTCTTCTAATGCCGCATTTCCAGCTCTTTCACCAAGACCATTTATTGTACACTCGACCTGTCTAGCCCCAGCATTTATAGCGGCTAATGAGTTTGCAACTGCTAAACCTAAATCGTTATGATTATGTACAGAGATAATTGCTCTATTGCCAATATGAGCATACATCTGTTTAATCATATCCTCTATCTCACTTGGCATTCTAATACCAACAGTATCTGGCAAATTTATTGTCTTTGCCCCAACCTCTATTACAGCATCGCTTATCTCTTTTAAAAAACCAATATCGCTTCTTCCAGCATCTTCGCAACTAAACTCTACATCATCAACAAAACTTTTTGCCAATTTAACAGCCTCTACCGCTTTTTTTATAACTTGCTCTGGAGTCATCTTTAATTTATGCTCCATATGAATTGGACTTGTTGCAATAAAGGTATGTATTCTTTGCTTTGGTGCTGGAGCAATCGCTTTTGCGGCTTGAGTAATATCGTGCTCTAGCGCTCTTGCAAGCGAGCATACAGTACTATTTTTTACAACTTGGGCAATTTTATTAATTGCTTCAAAATCTCCAGGACTAGCCGCCGCAAATCCAGCCTCTATAATATCAACTCCTAAACGCTCTAGTTGCGTTGCTATTTGAATCTTCTCTTTTGTATTCATAGAAGCACCAGGGCTTTGTTCGCCATCTCTTAATGTTGTATCAAAAATTATAATTTGCTCTTTCATGTTATTGTACCTTTGTTTTTAATTTTAAGTTGTTTTAAGTTAGGTTGTAAAATAAGAAATTATAAAGAAAGCAGTAGGATAGAAGAAGCTTTAGTATAGAATTTTTTGATATTAGATATAATAAAATACATTCTCTATCCTTATTTTTTTATTTTAAACAATTCTATCTATTTAACCTTAATTTAATCTTTTTTTTATATAATTGCGCCCAGATTTTCTACTGTCTCGCATCGGGCGTTGCAGTGGCAAAAAAAACTATTAGGATTGCATTATGAAAAAAGATATTCATCCAAACTATGTAGATTGTAAAGTAACTTGTGCATGCGGAAATACTTTTGAAGTTAAATCTACAAAACCTGAAATGTCTATAGATATCTGCAATGAGTGCCACCCATTCTTTACAGGTTCTGAGAAAATTGTAGATACTGCAGGTAGAGTTGATAAGTTTAAGAAAAAATATAAACTATCATAAATACTTTAACCCCTTTTAGGGGGCTCTTATGCTAACACTTCTTCCTACTCCTATTGGAAATATTGATGATATAACAATTAGAACTATAAAAGAGATAGAGAACTCTAACTTAATACTTTGTGAAGATACAAGAGTTACAAAACAGCTATTAAATATATTAAAAGATAGATTTAATCTTAAAATTCCAGATGCTAATATCTTATCGTTTCATGAGCATAATGGAAAAGCTAGATTAAACCAGATAAAAGATGCTCTAAAAACTAAAAATGTTGTCTATATGAGTGATGCTGGAATGCCTGTTATCTCAGACCCCGGACAGCTATTGGTTGAGTATTGTCAAAAAGAGAATATCCCTTATAATATATTGCCAGGTGCAAGCGTAGCACCGCTAATTTATGCCGCAAGCGGTTTTAGAAGCGGAAAGTTTTTCTTTTATGGCTTTTTGCCAAATAGAGGAAAAGAGAGATTAGATGAACTTAAAAAAGTCTGCTCAAGCGGTATGGATACAATAATTTACGAATCTCCGCACAGAATTATAAAATTGCTTGAACAAATATCTCAAATTGATAATACTAGAGAAGTTTTTGTAGCAAAAGAGCTTACAAAAAAATATCAAAAGTTTTATAAAGGAAGTGCTATTGATATTTTAGAAAAATTAAACAAAGATATAATAAAAGGTGAGTGGGCTTTAGTAATTGAGGGTAAAACTATCCAAAAAGAGAGCCTAAATTTAGATGAAATACTCTCATTAGAAATTCCTCCAAAGGCTAAAGCTAAAATAGTTTCTAAACTTACTGGAAAATCTATTAAAGAGTGTTATAATCAATTACTTAATATTTAGTAAAAAAAGGGTAGAATTTTAAATGATTATTTATGGAAAACAAGCATCCTTATATGCACTAAGAGAGCATAGCGATAAGATAGAGACTATTTATCTAAATAAGCTATCTATATTGCCAAAAGATTTATTAAAAAAGTATGGCTCTAAAATTAAAACTATAGAAAATAAATGGGCTCAAAAACTAAGCCGTGGTGGAAACCATCAAGGAGTATTAGTTGAAATCAAAGAGCCTCAAGCACCATCTTTAAGTGAGCTAAAAGATGAAAAGTTTCTTTTAATTTTAGATGGATTAACAGATATTGGCAATATTGGAGCAATTATTAGAAGTGCTTATGCTCTTGGTGTTGATGGGGTGATTGTAACAGGAATTAAACAATTAAATCTAAGTGGTGTTGTTAGAGCAAGTTCTGGAGCGGCTTTAAGTATGCCGCCACTTCTTCATAACAACATATTAGATTTAATTAACGAACTTAAGCAAGTAGGCTTTAAAATTTATGGAGCCGACTTAGATGGAAAACCCTTGCAAAATGCGCTATTTGAGCAAAAAAGGGTTTTGGTTTTAGGTAGTGAGGATAGAGGTATCTCTAAAAGAGCTAAAGAGAAATTAGATGATATTTTTAAAATTACAATGCATAGAGAGTTTGACTCTCTAAATGTTAGCGCCGCAACAGCAATATTTTTACATAGGATGAGTTATGCCATTAAATGATTTAATAAAAGAGTATTCATTAACAACTATTTCACAAAAGACAAATATACCAATTGGTGTTTTAGAAAATCTTGTAAATAAAGAGTGGGAAAAACTGCAAGCTACTAAAGCAAAAGGGTTTATAGCAATTATAGAAAGAGAGTTTAATATAGATTTAAGCTCTCTAAAAGAGGAGGCAAATGAATATTATAAGACTCATCAAAAACAAGAGCCTCAAACCCCAATAGATTTAGTAGATGCACAGACTATAAGCAATAGTAGTAAAATTATTACAAATATAGTTGCATTAATTGCTTTAATATTAGTAATATATGCAATTTGGTTCTATTTTTTTAAACCAAAAAGCACTCAAACTACACCTCAAGAGACAAATAGTAGCGGATTAATTACACAAAGTTTAAATAAAGCAAAAAGCTTAATCTCAATTGTAAGCGGTTCAAAAGAAGATAACAAAAAAAATATACTCTCAAAAGAGAAAAATAGTACACAAACCAAGCCTGCAACTCCAAAAGAAGAGCCAAAAGAAGAGATAAAAGAAGAGCCAAAAAAAGATGATAAAAAACCTAATGAAACAAAAGTAGAGAATAAAAAATTTGATATTACTACAGATGTTAAAAAAGATGAAGAGCTAACTAGCAACAATCAGCTAAACTCCAATGATAATAATACAACTGCACAAAATACAAAAGATGAAACAAATCAACAAAATATAGAAGAGAATAAAACAATAAATCAAGAGATAAATTCTTTATTAGAAGAGAATATTACTAAAAGTGTTGATAATAATACAACAAATTCTAGCGAAATATCTGAAACCAATATTACAAATATAGAAACAAATATGACTAATAACGACTCAAATATTAGCGCACTAAGTGCTAATAATATTACAATAAAGCCAACTGTAAAAACAATATGGGTTGGTATATATAATTTAAAAAATTTTAAAAGAACCCCTAAACTATTTAGCGGAGAGTTTACATATAAAAGCAATGGAGATGATATAGCTATTGTAACAGGACACAGTAAATTTGAAATAACAACAGACAACGGTTTTAGTAAAAAATTTAATGGTAAAGGTAGAAAATATCTTTATATTTCAGCAGATGGAATTAAAGAGCTAACAAAAACTGAATATAGAGCTCTTACTCAAAATAGAGCTTGGTAATGTAAGGGATAGTAATGTTTGATGAGATTAGATTTAATAAAATAGATAGATTGCCAGAGTATGTATTTGCACAAGTAAATGAGCTTAAAATGGCCGAAAGAAGAGCAGGAGCTGATGTTATAGATTTTTCTATGGGAAATCCTGACGGCCCTGCATTTGAGCCAGTAATTAATAAGCTTATAGAGTCTGCAAAAAAGCCTCATACTCATGGCTATAGTGCTAGTAAGGGTATATATAAATTACGCCTTGCAATTTGCAATTGGTATCTTAAAAAATATAATGTTGTTTTAGACCCAGAAAGTGAAGCAGTAGCAACAATGGGCTCTAAAGAAGGATATGTGCATTTAGTACAAGCTATTACAAATCCAGGAGATGTAGCAATAGTACCAGACCCTACATATCCTATTCACTCATACGCTTTTGTACTTGCTGGTGGGAATGTAGAAAAGATGAAACTAAGCTTTAATGAAGAAAATTTTAAAGTAGATGAAGATAAATTTTTAGATGATTTAAAATATGCTTTAAAAAACTCTGTTCCAAAACCAAAATATTTAGTTGTAAACTTTCCTCACAACCCAACTACTGCAACAGTTACATTGGATTTTTATAAAAGATTAGTTGAGATTGCAAAAAGAGAGAGATTTTATATAATTAGCGATATTGCATATGCAGATATCACCTTTGATGGATATAAAACTCCTTCGATTTTACAAGTTGAAGGTGCTAAAGATGTAGCAGTTGAAAGTTTTACATTAAGTAAAAGTTTTAATATGGCTGGATGGAGAGTTGGCTTTATAGTTGGTAATCCAAAATTAGTTGGAGCTTTACAAAAAATTAAATCTTGGCTAGATTATGGAATGTTTACTCCTATTCAAGTAGCCGCTACAGTAGCACTAGATAACTATACACATCTTGTAGAAGAGATTGTTATTCCAAAATATAAAAAACGCCGTGATATTATGATTGAATCTTTTAAAAATGCTGGTTGGGAATTAGGACATCCTGAAGCTAGTATGTTTATTTGGGCAAAAATTCCAAAGATAGCTAGAGATATGGGTTCATTGGAATTTTCTAAAGAGCTATTGCTAAAAGCTCAAGTTGCAGTAAGTCCTGGTATTGGGTTTGGAAAATATGGTGATGAATACGTAAGAATAGCTCTAATAGAAAATGAAAAGCGCATACGGCAAGCCGCTAAAAATATAAAACATTACCTAAATGAGTTAAAAAAACAAAAAGAGGTAAGCGATGATTAAAATAGGCATAATTGGAGTAGGAACTGTTGGATGTTCAGTTGCAAATATTTTACAAAAAAATAAAGATATAATAAATGCAAGAGCTGGTGTTAAGATAGTTCCAGCTATTGGTGTAGTAAAAAATATTGATAAAAAAAGAGATGTTAATATCCCGCTAACTACTAATGTTGATGAGGTATTAGAAAATAGTGAAATAGATATTGTAGTAGAGCTTATGGGAGGAGTTGAAGAGCCATATAAAATTGTAAAAAAAGCACTAAAAAATGGTAAAAGTGTAGTCACTGCAAACAAAGCTCTACTAGCTTACCATAGATATGAACTACAAGAGATTGCTGGCAATTTACCTCTATTTTATGAAGCAAGCGTAGCTGGAGGCATACCAATAATTGGAGCTCTTAGAAATGGATTAAGTGCAAACCATATAGAGAGTATTGTTGGTATATTAAATGGAACTTGCAACTATATGCTAACAAAGATGATTAATGAGGGCATTAGCTATGATGATGTCTTAAAAGAGGCTCAAGAGTTAGGATATGCAGAAGCAGACCCAACTTTTGATGTGGGTGGTTTTGATGCCGCTCATAAACTTTTAATTCTTGCATCAATTGCTTATGGAATAGATGCAAAGCCTGAAGATATCTTAATAGAAGGAATTGAAGAAATAAGTACAACAGATGTTGAGTTTGCTAAAGAGTTTGGGTATGAGCTAAAGCTTCTTGGAATTGCAAAGAAAAATAAAAATGGAGTTGAACTTAGAGTACATCCAACAATGGTAAAAAAGAGCCATCCAATATCTAAAGTTGATGGTGTTATGAATGCTGTTAGTGTTGTTGGAGATGCTGTTGGGCAGACTATGTTCTATGGGCCAGGAGCAGGCGGAGATGCAACGGCAAGTGCTGTAATTGCAGATATTATCGAGATTGCAAGGGGAAATACTGGTCCAATGCTAGGATATAAAAAAGGGCTTGAAAAGGGTCTAAAATTATTAAACAAAGATGAGATTGAAACAAGATACTATCTTAAATTAAAAGTTATCGACAAACCTGGCGTATTAGCTTCTGTTACATCAGTTTTGAGCGATTCTAAAATATCAATATCTTCAGTTTTACAAAAAGAGTCAAAAGTTCAAAATAGAGTAAGACTACTATTAACCACACATAAATGTAAAGAGAGTGATATAAAAATAGCTATATCAAAATTAAGAGAGCTAGATTGCGTAGGAGATAATGTAAGTATGATTAGAATCGAGGAGTAAGCTATGGCAAAGGCAAAAGAGCACTACTTTGATATAAGCGCAAAGCTTGATTTTATGGAGATGAAAAACGCAATAGAACAAGCAAAAAAAGAGGTTGCTACAAGATTTGATTTTAAAGGTATTATGGTTGAGATTGAATTAAATGATAAAGCAAAAATATTAACTCTAGCAAGCTCAAGCGATAGTAAAATTGATGCCCTAAAAGATATAGTAATTTCAAAAATGATAAAAAGAGGGCTCTCTCCAAAATCATTAGAGGAACTAAAAAGCGATGGAATTAGCGTAGGAAATATTAAAGTAACTTATAAAATTGTAGATAGCATAGAAAAAGAGGAAGCTAAAAAGATAGTAAAAGCTATTAAAGATTTAAAGCTAAAAGTAACTCCAGCAATCCAAGGAGATGAAATTAGAGTAAGTGGCAAAAAGATAGATGATTTGCAAAGAGTTATTGCTGAAGTAAAAAAATTAGAGCTAAAAGCTCCACTTTCATTTGGAAATTTTAAATAATGATTGCACTAATACAAAGAGTTAGCAGTTCTAAAGTTACTGTTAATAATCAAAAGATATCTACAATTAACAAAGGGTATAATATTTTACTTGGCATCTTTAAAGATGATGATTTTAACGATATTGATAAACTTGTATCAAAAATTGTAAAATTAAGGCTCTTTAGTGATGAGTGTGGTAAATTAAACTACAATATTTTAGATATTAATGGAGAGGTTTTAGTAGTTAGTCAATTTACACTTACAGCAAACTGTAAAAAAGGAAATCGCCCTAGCTTTAGTAGTGCAAAAAATCCACAAGATGCAAAAACTTTATATAAAGCTTTTATAAAAAAACTAAGTCAATATTTAGAAGTTAAAGAGGGAATTTTTGGCGCTTCTATGAGTGTAGATATAGTAAATGATGGACCTGTAACAATAATTTTAGATAGCAAAAATCTTTAATAATATCTTAAAAATATTCCAACTATAAGAGATA
>CAZCOI010000049.1:0-3478 GCA_964500335.1 uncultured Nitratifractor sp. | reverse complement strand
CCATCACCTATCCACTATCAACCATTACCCATCAACTATCACCTATTTAATCTACTTTTGTGCAATAATTAAAGTAGAAATTCCCAAACTAAAACTTTTAGAATATTTATGCGTAAATCCGACACTCTCAAGCTCTTCAATTAATTTTTGGGTGGTTAAAAACTCTTCAATTGAATTTGGTAAATATTTATAAGCTTTATAATTTTTAGAAATTAAACCGCCAACTATAGGCAAAACTTTTTTCATCCCAAAATCTACAATTTTATCTAAAAACGAATCTCTCTCTTGCTTTGTAAATTCTAAAATTACAACCATTCCACCCGGTTTTAAAGCTCTATAAAACTCTTTTAAAGCCTCTATTCTATCTACAACATTTCTAATACCATAACTTATAGAAATAATTTCTGTAGATTCATCACTAATTGGTAACTCTTGAGCTTTTCCCTCTAAAAATTTTGCAAAATCTACCTTTTTTCTTGCAATTTCAAGCATTTTAACAGCCGGGTCAATTCCAACAAAGTTTTTAACCTCAACACCTTTTTTTTGCGCATTTTTTTTCCAATATAAAAGCAAATCTCCAGTTCCGGTTGCAACATCTGTAATTTGCTCTATCTCTTTTTTATTCAATATCTCAAGCGCTTTTAAACATCCTATATCTCGCCATTTTCTATCTATTCCTAAACTTAAAACTCTATTTGCCAAATCGTAAGTTTGAGCAATATTATCAAACATATTTACAATTTCTTCTTGTTTTTTAATCTTATCCAACTGCCCTACTCCATATTATTAAATCTTTGCTATTTTTACCTACATGCAAAAATTGCAAATTTAAATTGCTATTATATGATAACTCTTTGTTTGTTAGCTTAGGCGCTTGATAAATTAAGAGCCAATTTATATATTTTTTAAAAGAATTCAACATCCCCTCGCCCCCTTCTACAAGCACTAAAGAAGGTTTTTTCAAAAACTCCAAATTATTACTAATCTCTACACTTCTATTTTTAACATTAAATAAAGGTATTGTTTTATCAAAATCGCTTTTTTTAGAATAAATTAAAATATCGGGCGCTTTTTTATTTATAAATCTACAATCAAGAGTCGGTCTATCAACTCTAACGGTATTGCCGCCAATTACAAGTTTCGTGCAAACTTCTCTAATTTTATGAGTATGAATTAAAGACTCTTTAGAGCTTATATACCCGCCCCCAATATCGCCATTTAAACTTTGAGCGAGTTTAAAAACAACAAAAGCTCTTTTTTGCCAAATAATAAAGGGCTCAATTAGTGCGTCGCACTCTTGTTGCATTATCCCAAACTCTACTTTTATACCAGCTCTTTTTAACATTTCAATTCCACCGCTATGCTCTTTTATAGGATCAATTGAGCCAATATATACCTTTTTTAAATTAAGATTTGCTATTAAAGAGGCGCAAGATGGCGTTTTGCCAATATGGCTACAAGGCTCGAGCGTTACATAAATTTCGCAACCTTTAAAAAAATCTTTTGGTAAAGAAAGCAAAAAATCATGCGCTTTGTTTGCATCTAAACTATTAAAATCAACCTTTTTGCCGCTTAATTTTTCATAAGCGCTAATTAAAGCCAAAACCTCTGCATGCGACGATCCGGCACTTTTGTGAGCCTCTATGCTTAAAATAGCACCATCTTTTACAACCACCGCCCCAACAGCAGGATTTGGATAAGTTAAAAGCTGATACTCCCAAGCTTTGCTTATTGCTAAATTCATATAAAAATTATTATCAATTTGCACTTTTTGCCCTTAATTTTAAAAAGTATTATACCTAAAAGTTGGTAGGTAAAAGTTGTAAAATCTAATGGAAGTAAGGTTTAGTTAATTATATAAATCTTGAATTAACACAAACTATATTAAGAATTTTGCTTTAAATTTGCCTGTTATTAAAAATATATTTTGCTATTTAAAATATATCACTTTGTTATTAAAACCCATTCATTAACACTACATTTTTATGCCCCATTAATATTTTATAGCAACTTATGCTATAATGTTCTATGAATAAATAGTTATCTAGCAAAGGAGAATATAGTAATATGAAAAAATTATTATTTTTATACTTCTTAATTTTTATAGGTATTAGTCAAGCAAGTAATTGGAAATGGATTTACAACAAAGATAAAACTTGTTCTGTTTATGATACTTTTGAAGAGAAATATAAAAATATAGAGCTCTTTTGGACTGGAAAATGCTCCAATGGAAAAGCACAAGGTTATGGCATTGCTATTATTACTGCAAAAATAGATGGAAAAACTAAGAAAATTTTTAGGTATGAAGGAAAAATTGTAGATGGTAAATATGAGGATGAAGCTTTAATATCATATCCAGATTTAGACAATAAAACTATTGCTTTTATAACATTTAGAAACAGCAAACCAATTAAAGCTTATTGGAAATTTGGACAGACATATATTAAAAGAACATATGATGAAAAGGGAAACAAAACAAGTGAAAAAAAGATTACAGATCAAGATATAATAAAAAAATTAAAAAATTGGTATAAGCACACTATTTTGAAAAAGTATTTGCCAAAGTGTAAAGCAGAAGAGCATATACTCTATGCAAAAAAATATTTTACTAAAAGAGACCTTCCTCCTATTGCATACAAAAGACTTATGAAATGTTATAATAAACACAATACTTACCCGAATAAAGATAGTAAATATATCTCATTAAATGAAATATTATTTATGGCAAGCAGATTTAAATTGGTAGAAGGTGTTAAGGTATCTTTGAAAAATGGTGCAAATATACAGTATAGAGATAACAAAGGTAGAACTGCTCTAATTTTTGCCGCAAGTTCTAGTAATGGAAAAATAATACAACTCCTTCTTAACTCAGGAGCAGATATAAATGTACAAGATAATAAAGGTTATACTGCTTTAATGGAAGCTTCAAAGTGGAGAAATTTAGATGCACTAAAAACCTTATTAAAGTATGATGCTGATGTAAATATTAAAGATTTTGGAAAATATAAAATTACTGCACTTACATGGGCAATTTATAATATAGCAGACAATGATGACGAAATAAATAGAAAAATTGCTAAGATTTTAATTCTTCATGGTGCAAAATTATCGGAAGAAGAACAAAAATTTTATGATCAAAAAAAATACTTAGAGAAATGTGATAAAAATAGAGATGGAACAAATAATAAAGTTGATGAAATGGTGTGTGTTGTAAAAATATTAAAAGAAGAAGTCAAAAAAGAAAAAGAAGAACTTAAAAAAGAAAAAGAAGAAGTCAAAAAAGAAAAAGAAGAAGTCGAAATGGCAAAAAAAATATTAAAAATGCTTGAGAAATTATGAAGATAACAAAACCTTGGAGAGAAATATTTGACCCTGCGGCTCAAATATTTCTCAACTTAACCGTTAAGATAACAAGAAAGCCACAAAGATTTGGTGATAAAAATACACTTTTATTAAAAGTCTAAAGCCAACAAGGTTT
>CAZCOI010000048.1:0-15035 GCA_964500335.1 uncultured Nitratifractor sp. | reverse complement strand
AATTTTATCTACTGTATTAATTACAATAGATAAAGAGAATAAAAACTTTTTGGTTCCAGGAGCCATTAATATTGTAGTTGCGGCAAATGCGGGCGGGGCTTGGAGCCCATTTGGAGATATAACCACTTTAATGGTTTGGATTGCAGGAAAAGGCGAATTTACCGAATTTTTATACCTTTTCCCAGCATCATTTATAGGTTGGGTAGTAACAGCATATCTTTTAAGCTTATATGTTCCAAATGCCGAACCTCATTTTGATGCAAACGAAAAAAAAGCTACTATAAAAGAGGGTGGGAAAACAATAATGGGGCTTTTTGCATTAACAATTGTAATGGCTGTTTTATCGCATCAACTTTTGCATCTTCCGGCAATGTGGGGTATGATGTTTGGTTTAGCGATATTAAAAGTTTATACTTATAAAATGAATTTAAAAGCAGATAGTGACCACAAAGTAAATCCGTTTGCTTGGATTGCAAAAATAGAAAACGATACATTGCTATTTTTCTTCGGTATATTAGCTGCAGTTGGCGGATTGCACTTTTTAGGCTATTTAGACTATTTTACGGCTCTTTATGATAAGTTTGGAGCAACTGCTGTAAATATTGGTGTTGGATTTTTATCTGCAATCGTAGATAATGTTCCTGTTATGAGCGCGGTTTTAAAAGCAGACCCAAATATGGTTCCAGACCCTAAAGCTCAATGGATGCTTGTTACATTAACTGCAGGAATTGGTGGAAGTTTAATTAGCTTTGGAAGTGCAGCTGGAGTTGGAGTAATGGGTAAATTACACGGAATTTATACTTTTAGCTCGCATATGAAGTATGCTTGGACGGTGTTAGTTGGGTATATAATTTCCGTTGCAATTTGGTATGTTCAATTTTTAATTTTAGGTTTTGGAGGATAGTCAAAGTTCCCACATTTGTGGGAATATACCTAAATTTTTATGATTAAAAATACTCTACAAAAATCTTTAAACTCTGCTTGGATAATAATTTTTATTATGGATTTTATAAAAAATAGTCAAAAAAATATCTCTAAAAGTTTTTCTATTACAATTGGCACAATTTTGGGTATTACCTATCGAGCAGGTATTTTAATAAATGAGAGTAAAACATTAAAAAAAGAAGATATCTTTTTTATAGCAACATTTTTAATGATTTGCCATGCAATTATAGAAGATACACTTTTATTTGTAATTTTTGGAGCCGACTTTTGGATGGTAATAACAATTAGAGTTATATTTGCAATACTATTTGCATACATATTTACATCTATAATATAAAAATAGCAAATTTAATTTGCCATAAATTACCTAAATCTATCTGTAAGTTCTGGTTTATCAAGCCAATTTAAAAGAGTAGTAATTTTTATAGGAGAACCAAGAAGTTTTCTATAAATAACATAGTTTCCTAAAACTCTTTTACCATAATATCTAGCTTGTTCATTATCTACCATTTCAAGACTAATATATGGCTCATATAAACCTTTTTTAAAGATATTTTTTCTTATTAATCTTCTTGTATATCCAATACCAGCATTATAAGCATATGCTACAAACAAAGGATGATATAAATGTTTATTTAAATAATCTAAATGAGTATTTGCAAACTTAATAGAAATTCTTGGATTGAACATATCTTCTAATGTTACACTCTCACCCCTCTCTTTTGCAATATGTTTAACTAAAAATGGCATAAATTGCATCATACCAACAGCAAAAGAGCTAGAGATTGATGAAGGAATAAACCTACTCTCTTGTCGTGCAATTGCTAAAATTAAAGCTTGCCTTTTAATAGGATACTTTGATAATGTATCTTTATACAAAATAGGGAAATATTGTTTAGTATCTTTAGTAGCTTTATTTACAATATAATAGTAATATGCTGATGTTTTAACTGAATTATACTTTTTTGCAAGCTTAAATAAATTATATCTATTCGAAAAAATCTTTTGTTTTAATCTTGCCCACTCTATTGGATTGGTTATATCTATATTCGCTTTTGTATTTTTTAATTTATGAGTTGGTGGAGTAGGGTAGGGCTTATTTAAAAAATCTAAAGCAATTAGTTTATATATATTATAATCATAACTATTAGCTAGTTTTAATAAATACTCCTTTTTCTTTGTAGCCATATATTGCCAAAATATAGCATTATCAGCATAAAATCTATTTATTGCCTTAAATCTTGCACTTTTAAAAAACCAAGAAGCATTAACTCTTTTACCACTTAAAAGATTTTTAAATCCAATTTTCATTAAATTTTGATAACTAATTTTATTACCAAAAATAGGCTTAGTGTTTAAAATCATTATTTTTAAATATGTCAAATTCTCTTTAAATGCTCTATAAATAAATTGATTTATCTTTTTATCTTTCATAAAATCTTTATAGATAGATATATCAAAACTTTTATTTAATAGCTTTCTATTTTTAGTACCTGCTAATGTAAATATAAGTAGCTTATCTTTATTATTTAACTTTAGCCATGCTTTATAAAAATCACTACTTTTATGTAATTTAGGTATTAATTTACGGTATCTTGCTATATCTTTTTTAGATGGTTTATATACTTTTTTTGGTAAATGATAACCACTCTTTCTATAAAATGCACTATCTAATTTACTATTTTTATGATATATTAAATAAGAAGCCTCTATTGCCATTTGTTTTGTAGTAGTAGGCTCTTTTAGAAATTTCCATATATAAAAATCTCTCTCTATAGATTTTGGCATATTTTTTAAATCTTTAAGTGTTACAGCATATAAAGAAGAAAAAAAGATAGATATTATTATCATATTTTTTAATATATTCAAAATAGTCTCTCCATTCTATTTAACTTTTATTCAATTTTTTACTTTTAAACTCTAAATATATAATCTATATAATATTTTACTAATAATATTTAATACAAAAATAACTACTATTGGCGATAAATCTATTCCAGATACAACAACAAAAGGCATTTTTGTTCTAATAAATCTAAAAAGAGGTTCTGTTAAACCATATATTATTTGAACAATTTGATTTCTTGGATCTGGATTTACAAAGCTTAAAAGCGCCGCTATTATAATTACCCAAATATATAAATTAATAAATAGTAATATTAAATCTAATATGCTATTAATTATTATTGACATCTTGCTACCTCCAAAATATATGATTTTAAATATTTATATAACTTACTAACCTCAATATTATACTCTAAATTGCCAATTAATAGAAATTTTAAATATTTAACAACTTTATCTTTTGAAAAATTAGAGTTTTTAATCAAATACTCTACAAATTCATCATAATTATCTATCATTGGTGATTTTAAAATAATATCTGACAACTCTTTAGCTTCACTATTACACACTTTTTTACTAAAAGTACTTTTAAATATTGGTTCTAGTTGATTAAAAGTATAAACTTCATCTAAGAATAGTTTTAAAAACTCTCCTATATCACTATCTGCAAAACCAAAAATAGATGATAACTTTTTAGAATCCATTGATTTTAGATGTTTTTGATTTAGTCTCTTTAACTCCTCTTTATCAAAACAAATTTGCTCTATTTTAAATATATCAAACTTCTCAATAAGCTCTGGTAAATAAAAAACCTCTTTATTAAAACTAAATTTAAATAGATAATTGATTATAGCATCAGGCAAAAAACCATCTTTAAATAGCTCTAAAATAGTTATATTGCCATTTAAAAGTTGTGGCAAATGTATATAATTAATATTATAATTATAATTTAAAAGTTTTAATATATATGCTTGTTTTACACTATTAATTAACTTAGTCTCTTCATTTACAACTGTAGTTATAAATTGATTCATATTATCTATTGCTTCAGCAAAATTATAAGTAGGATTTTTATCAAAATCTAAAATTTTAATATCTCCTATTTCATTAGGATTAAAAGTTACTCTATTTTTAAGTATATCAACAAACTCTATCTTATCTTTTGGTGCTTTAAGATAAATAGAGTACTTTTTATTATTTTGCACATATGTTTGGATATCTTCTTGAGTTAAGTTTAAACAATTACAATCTCTCTTATTTTGGCAAAAACATAAATATGCTTTTTGCTCTTGGAATAACCTTTGCGCAAATTGTTGATATATCTTTAAATTTTTACTCTGATAATATAAATGTGTTGTATCAATAGAAAATTTTTTCAATATATCTAAAGAGATTTGTTCATATTTAGTATCATCTAAATTTATATCATTAACTCTTATAATTAACTCTTCTTCTTTTTGTTTAGATAAAATATAATTAACTAATGCTAAATATAAATCTTTAATCTCTAATTCTCTATTTACTAATAGAGTAAATTTTAACATTTTATATCCTAAAAGTTGGGCTAGATTTGATTATACACTAATATTAATTAATAAAAAATTAAGAAGATGCCACAAAGATAAATAAATTTTATCTTTTATTACCTCTTGTGGCAATATATATAAAGGGAGGGTTGATAATTTTATGCTTTATAGTTTTTAATAGCAGTTTCTAAAATTTCACTAGCCTCTTTTTTACCTTTAAAACCAGTTACTTTTACCCACTTATTAGGCTCAAGCATTTTATATGTCTCAAAAAAGTTTTTAATTTTATTTAAAGTATGCTCTGGTAAATCACTAATATCTTGAACCTCTTTAAAAGCTGGATCTATCTTCTCATGAGGTACAGCTAAAAGCTTCTCATCTATACCACTCTCATCTTCCATTAATAATACACCAATTAATCTACATTTTATAAAACTGCCTGGAATTAATGGATACTCTCCCAAAACCAAAATATCAGCCGGATCTCCATCATCACTTAAAGTATTTGCAACAAATCCATAATTTGCAGGATAAAACATAGCAGAAAACATAACTCTATCTACTTCAATAGCACCACTCTCTTTATCAAGTTCATACTTAATATTTGAACCATATGGTACCTCTATAATTGCTTTTACCTCATCAGGGCACTTTCCTGGACCAATTTTACTTATATCCATAATCTTCTTCTCCATATTAAAATTTTTGCAATTTTAGCATAATTTTTCTTGTTTGCATATATTTAACCCAAAATTTTTTAAATACCTTCTAGGTACTCTTGCAAAATTTATCAAAACTCCTAAACATCAGCACTACTTCATAAACTCTAAATGCATAATTTAAGTTTACGACAAAAAAGAGCTATATATCTTTAACTCTTTTTTAAGGCTTTTATAGTTTGGTAAAAATTTCTCTACTAAACTCCAAAACTCTTTTGAATGATTTTTATGGACAATATGAGCCAATTCATGCACTATTATATAATCTATCACTTTTGGTGGTAACATTATTAGATATATATTTAGTGAAATTGCATTTTTATAAGAGCAACTTCCCCATTGCCTTTTTGCTTTTTTGTAAGATACTTTAAGTGCTTTTAAATTCATCTTCTCTTGCCAATAAAGAACTTTTTTATCCAAAAGGGAAGAAATTATATCTTTATATAATATTTCTCTTAAGCTTTTTTTATTTTCTAAAAAATATTTTTTATCTTTTATTACTATTTTATCTTTACAATATTTAATAGACTCTTTTATAGTATAATCTATTTTAACCTCCAAAGCTCTACCAAAAACTAATAGCTCTAATTCTCCCTCTATCTCTTTAGCTGTTTGTATATTTTGATATTTTTTATAAATTAAATTGCTTCTTTTTTCTAAAACATCTTTAATATAACTATTAGTAGTAAATGCAGGAGCTTTTAAATTTATATATCTATCTTTAATCTCAAAATATATATTTTTTAATCTTTTGTCTCTTTTAATATATATATCAAAAGAGATACCATTAATATCAATTTTAATTACTCTTCTCCAATAGCATAATTTATACCTCTATTTTCAAGATACTCTTTATATCTATCAAATTCACTCTTTGCCTTATTATCATCTAACGATGCAATTGAAATTGTAGTTCTCCAGCCATCTGTATATAATTTTGGCAATGATGAAACCTCTACATCTTTTGGAGCACTCTTCATAAGTTCTATAAACTCATTTTCTCTACATAATGCTGTTAGAGTATATCTATACTCTTTTGCTCCCTTACCGCTAAAAATATTATCTAAAATATACTCAACCATTGGATGACTCATCTCTGGAAAACCCGGCATAAAGAAAAATCTATCATCTAAATAAAATCCTGGCATCCTATTAATAGGATTTGGCAAAAGTTTAGCTCCAGATGGAAGCTTTGCCATATTAATTGGATGAGGATAAGCCTTCTCTCCAAGTCTATCTAAAATTATCTTTTCAAAATCTTTATGAATATGCAAAGTGCCATCTCTTAGCGCTTTGCTTGCGGCTAATCTTGTATAATCATCTGGAGTTGAACCAATCCCCCCAAAACTAAAAAGTACAGAGTTTGGCAAATTTGATATATAAGAGATTGTAGAGGCTATAAGCTCTAAATTATCATCGATAGTAAAAGAGCCTGCAAATTTAAAACCTCTATCTTTAAAAGTATCTCTTAAAAACTTAAAATGTCTATCTTCTCTTCTGCCATTTAAAATTTCTGTTCCAATAATTAATGCATAAAAGTTTTCTCTCATACTACTCTTCTATATAATTTTTTAATTTTCTTCCAACTTTTGGATGTTTTAATTTTTTAATAGCACTGCTTTCTATTTGGCGAACTCTCTCTCTTGTAACATTAAGCTCTTTCCCTATCTCTTCTAAAGTTCTATCGCTCTTATCATGTAATAAACCAAATCTCATTCTAACAACTGCTTGTTCTCTCTCATTTAACTGCTCTAAAACCTCATCTATTTGTCTATTTAAGTCATCATTCATTACAGCATCAGTTGGACTTAGAGAGTTTTTATCTTCAATAAAGTCTCCAAATCTTCCATCATCTTCATCTCCAACTGGTGCTTCAAGAGAAACAGGCTCTTTAGTAATTTTAATTACATTTTTAACTTTATCAACACTTAAATTAACCTCTTTAGCAATTGTCTCTAAATCTGGCTCTTTACCATTTTCTTGAAGATGTTTTCTAATAATTTTGTTAATTCTATTAATTGTTTCAATCATATGTATTGGAATTCTAATTGTTCTTGCTTGGTCAGCAATTGCACGGCTAATTGCTTGGCGTATCCACCATGTTGCATAAGTTGAGAATTTATAACCTTTTTGATACTCAAACTTATCAACAGCTTTCATAAGCCCGATATTTCCCTCTTGAATTAAATCTAAAAATGGCAAACCTCTATTTGTATATCTTTTGGCTATAGAAACAACCAATCTTAAGTTTGATTTTGCCATTCTTACTTTTGCCTTTTCACTTTTACCTTTACCTATTCTAATCTGCTGTAAAATCTCTTGTAGTTTTTCTGGGTCTAGGTTAAAGCTATTTTTACTTGCCTCTTTTGTTTCAAATAACTTTTTAATCTGCACATAAGTACTAACCATAGTAGCTTCAGGTACGGCGTTTATAATATCCTCTTTTGTCATATTTATAATATTATCTAAAATCTTTTGATGCTCTGCTCTTAGCTGGTCATTAAATAACTGTAATTTATATTCAAGCTTTTTAAGCTCTCTTTCAAAAGAGTCATCACTTTTAAGTGCAGTCTCAATTGCTTTTACAAGCTCATTTATAAGTTTACTTGTAGGACCTAAATTTATCAAAGCCTCTTTTAATAGATGCTTTTTAAAAGCTACTTTTAACTGTTGATGAAAAATTGTATCTTCATTACTTTCACCACTCTCAATAAGAGCATCAAACTTCTCTTTCTCTTTCATCCACTCTTTTTTAGCTTTTTCTAAAGCTTTAAATTTCTCAATTACTTGCTGACTTCTTTTATCTGTTTTGGTAGATTTCTCTTCTTGCTCTTCACCTTCTTTAATATCTTCTACATCCTCTGGTTCATCATCTGAACTATCAGCATCATCAAAACTTTTAAATAGCTCTTTAACTCTTCTTTCTCTATTTAAAAGAGGCTCTTTATAATTTAAAATATAATCAACTAAATAAGGAACAGAACAAATAGCATCAATAATAATATCTTCACCCTCTTCAATTCTTTGACTAAGTTCTATCTCCTCTTCTTTTGTAAGAAGAGGAATTTTGCCCATCTCTCTTAAATACATCCTAACAGGGCTATCACTTCTACTCCACTCAAGTAGTTCTTTATCTTTTGTGATATCAAACTCATCTTCAATCTCAGCATCATAAGCCGCTTCTCTCTCTACTTCTAGCTCTTTTTCTTTTTTATCATTTAGATATTTTGCATACTCTGATGCAGAAACAATTTTTATATTATACTTTTTTGCTAAAGATTTAATCTTTTTTGCTTGTGTAGCTGTAGGTGCTTTTTCAAAAGGTTTTACAATATTTTCGTAAGTAGCTAATGAGTTCTTTTTAAGCTTACTAAACTCTTTTTCTATTATTTCTACTGGATCTTTTTTCTTTTTTGTAGCCATAAGGGGTAGCTCCTAAGTATTTTATGCAGTTGTTTTTTAAGGTATATATTATACCCAAATTTTTTATAATTTTAGACAATTTAAAAAAAATAAGCAAAAAAAATAGAAATTTAATCAAAATATTGTTAAGTAAATTTACTAATAAATTTCTCTTAATTTTAAAAAGAGCAAAATTTAGGTATAATCGCCTAAAATTTTTCTATTAAGGATATTTTGTGAGAGGCAAAGTTTGGAAATTTGGTAAAAATATCGATACAGATATAATAATTGCGGCAAGATATTTAAATACAAGCGACCCTAAAGAGTTAGCAAAGCATATTATGGAAGATGCAGACCCTAAATTTACTCAAAAAATGCAACCAGGTGATATAATAGTTGCAGGAGAAAACTTTGGATGCGGAAGTAGTAGAGAGCATGCTCCAATTGCATTAAAATCAGCTGGAATATCAGCTGTAATTGCTCCAACATTTGCAAGAATTTTTTATAGAAACGCTTTTAATATGGGACTGCCAATTTTTGAGCTTAAAGAGGTAGATGAGATTAATGAAGGCGATATAGTAAAAATAGATATGCACAAAGGCGAAATTATTAACGAAACTACAAATAAAAGTTACAAATTTACACCAATCCCAGAATTTATGCAAGAGTTAGTAGATGCAGGTGGATTAATAGAGTATGCTAAAAAAGAGATAGCTAAGGATTAGGAGTTAAAATGAGTAAAATTTATAAAATTGGAATAATCAAAGGCGATGGCATTGGCCCAGAGATTATTGATGAAGCTATTAATGTTTTAGATGCTACAGCAACAAAATTTGATTTTAATATTGAATATAGTGAGTTCTTATTGGGTGGCTCAGCAATAGATGCCACAGGTGTTCCACTCCCTCCAGAAACAATTGTAGGTGTAAAAAAGGTTGATGCAGTACTTTTTGGAGCAATTGGAGGTCCTAAATGGGATAATTTAGAGCGTCATTTACGCCCTGAAAGCGGACTTTTAGCTCTTAGAAAAGAGATGGGTACTTTTGCAAATTTACGCCCAGCAACTGTTTATGATGAACTAATTAATGCATCTACTCTCAAAAGTGATATTGTAAAAGGCGTAGATATCATGGTAGTAAGAGAGCTTACAGGAGGAATATACTTTGGACAACCAAGAGAATACTCTCCTCAAAAAGCTTATAATACTATGGTCTATACAAAAGATGAAATTAAAAGAATAGGAAAAGTTGCATTTGATATAGCAACAAAAAGAGATAAAAGAGTATGCTCAGTTGATAAAGCAAATGTATTAGAAGTTAGTCAGCTTTGGCGTGAGGTTATGGAAGAGGTAGCAGTTGATTATCCAGATGTAGAGCTTACTCATATGTATGTAGATAATGCGGCAATGCAATTAATTAAAGAGCCAAAACAGTTTGATGTTATAGTAACTGGCAATATCTTTGGTGATATTTTAAGTGATGCGGCAAGTATGTTAAGTGGTTCTATTGGTCTTTTACCAAGTGCAAGTATTGGTAATAAAGTAGGGCTTTATGAGCCAATTCATGGTTCTGCACCAGATATTGCAGGTCAAGGTATCGCAAATCCAATTGCAACAATTGCAAGCACTGCTATGATGCTTAGATATGAACTAAATGAAATTCAAGCGGCAGATGCTATAGAAAATGCAATTAAAAAAGCTCTAAAAGATGGCTATAGAACAGGTGATATAAGCGCATTTGATGCAAAAGAGATTGTATCATGTAGCGAAATGGGAAGCATAATTGCAAATAATATCTCTAAGAGTTAAAGATGATACAAAGAGCAAGAGTACTAATTGATTGCCAAGATAAAAAGGGTTTGGTATATAAAATATCAAAAGTATTTTATGAATTAGATTTAAATATTGTAAGTAACCAAGAGTTTGTAGATAAAGAGAGTAAACACTTTTTTATGCGAAGTGTAATAACGGGCAATTTTGATATAAAAGATCTTGAGACTAAACTACAAGAGTCTATAAAATCTGCACATATAAAGGTAATCCCTCCTCAAAAAAAAGATATTATTCTTATGGCAACAAAAGAGTCTCATGCTCTAGGAGATATTTTAATAAGATATCTTGATGGCGAACTAGATGCAAATATTTTAGCAGTTATTGCTAATAGAGAGAATCTAAAAGAGTTAGTAGAAAGATTTAATATACCATTTATCTATATTAGTGCAGATAATTTAACAAGAGAAGAGCATGAAGAGCTTATTATAAAAGAGCTTTCAAAATATAAATTTGATTATATTGTTTTAGCTAAATATATGAGAATATTAACACCTAAGTTTGTATCACTCTATCAAGGTAAAATTATCAATATACATCACTCTTTTTTACCCGCATTTATTGGAGCAAATCCATATAAACAAGCTTATGAAAGGGGCGTTAAAATCATTGGTGCAACAGCACACTTTGTAACAGATGATTTAGATGAAGGACCAATAATTGCCCAAGATGTAATTTCAATAAACCACAGATTTGATTGGAAAGATATGCAACAAGCAGGAAGGGATGTAGAAAAAATAGTATTGGCTAGAGCACTAAAATTGGTTTTAGAAGATAGAGTATTTGTAAACCAAAATAAAACGGTAGTATTTTAATGTTTAATGTAGTATTAATAGAGCCTCAAATTCCTCCAAATACAGGCAATATTGGAAGAATGTGTGTTAATATTGATGCAACTTTACATTTAATTAAACCTTTAGGATTTGATATTTCTAGCAAAGCTATAAAGAGAGCTGGGCTAGATTATTGGAAAGAGCTTAATTTAATAGTCTGGGAAAGTTTAGAAGAGTTTTTAAATAATAACCCTATAGAAAAAATGCATTTTGCTACCACAAAAAGTGATAATCTATATTGGAATGCTACATTTCATAAAGAAGATTTTTTGATTTTTGGCTCAGAAACAAAAGGAATACCAGAATGGTTATTAAAAAAGAATCTTGAAAAAACCATAACCATACCTATGGGCAAAAAGGGAAGAAGTCTCAATTTAGCTACAAGTGTTGGTATAGTTACATATGAAGCATTAAGACAAAACTATAACAAATTAGATTTTAATAAAATAAAAATAGATTTTAGAGAGTAGGGCAGTATGAGTTTTTGGGATTATTTATATATAGTAGTTGCACTTTTATTTGCATATATGACTTTAATGATAGTAGTAAGAAATTTTCAGCGAAAATTTGACAAAGATGGAAATAGAATTGATTTAAAAGATAAAAATCCTAAAGATTAGGATTCTCTTCTAAATAGGCAAAACCTGTCTCTTTTGGGATTATAATTCTAAATGGTTTAATTGAGCTATCAATAAACTCAAACTTAATTTTACAATCTCTTACAACATGACCATTATAATTTGGCTCCATACTTCCTAAAAAAGATTTTATTGGTCTTCCAAAATTATCAAAACCTATATGTTTTGCAGAGCTTGTTCTTGTACAATCTTTATTTATACAAATTCTACATGCATTAAAAGTAACTCTCTTAATTCCATATTTTTGATTTATAAATATATTTGGACTTATTGTTCTATCATCAATACTTTTAATATCAGGACACTCTTTAAATCCCATCCATATAGTAAACTTTCCATTTGAAGGATCTATTGCACTCTCTTCTTTTGCAATTCCTCCATCATAATTTGTATCTGTACCTATTTGATAATAAATTCCACTACTATTAGAACAATTATTTAAATTAAATCTCCAAAAAGATTTTTGCCACTCCGTACTATTACTATCATGCTTACTATCATGTAAAGCTAGGTTTTGAGTATATCTAATCATTGTAAGCATATGATTAATAGCTTCAAACCTTGTATCTCTTTTAAATCTAGGAATTGCACTTGCTGCTAATATAGCAATTACTACAATTACTAAAATTAGCTCTATCATTGTAAAAGCTCTTCTTCTCATATTTTTTGAATGCTCCTTCTATGGTATGTTTGCCAAGATACATCTTTTTTTTGTGTAGCTGTTCCGTTATACAATCTATCATTATTCCAATCTCTATAACTAACATATACATCAATAATTGCTGATAGTGTATCTGGATCTGTTGGTGGGTCTTGAAGTGATGCGGCTATGCGAGAACAGTTTTGAATATATTTTTGATTTCCTATATAGGTAATTACAACTCTTATTTTATAACCTAGTCCCATATCAACACTATTTTCATCTTTACCAATAATTGCATTAATTTGAGTTAAGCATTTATTAGCACTACTTCTATCACTATTACCCATAATTGCCATAACAGCATATTCTGTATAACTTCTTGCAAGCAATATTGCTTGTTCTCTTTTATATTGAATCTCTCCCTCTTTTGCAATTGATGCACTTGAATAAAAAATATAAGTTGCTACAATAGATAATATTAATATTGTAAAAATAGCAACCATCATTGAAAATGCTCTTCTAAATTTTATCATCTAAATACCACCTTCTCTTTACAAATTGATGTAGTATTATTTACACCAGCGCCAATTTGCTCTTGTACACAAAGTTTTATATGTACTCTATTTTCAACAGCAAATGTTTTAAATACAGTTACATTTGTTGCTAATACAGAGTATGGCGTATCATCACTATTATACTCTTCATTAAGCCAAGGTCTAAAATTATATTTTAAACATAAATTACAAGGTTTTTCATCTGAACAATCATTAGCAGTAGTATTTTTTATCTCTTTACAAGGATTATCTGTTTTACTTATAGGCTTTTTAGCAGGAACAACAGCATAAGCACTCCATGCTAACTTATAATGCTCTATAATTCTTTTTGCATCTGATTTTAATGTAAAAGTATCATTAGTTGCACTATCTACTATATTTACTCCTTCAACTCCACCAGTTGTATTTGAATATCCTATATTATTATAAGTATAATTACCAGGGAAAAATAGCGCAGTTCCATCTAAATTATCAACAGCACCTTTAGATAAATTATAAATAATATCTGAAGCAAAATCTAAATTAGAGCCAGGTGATTTTATTTGACTTTTAGTACTATTTTGAATATCACAAAATCCACTCCAAGCAGATTTTATAGGGTTATTATAATTTTTATTAGCTTCAAACCCATCTACATCATATCCAACCCACTCTAAAACTTGATAATCATCAGGTGCAAAAGAGATAGGAGATATATCATTTTCTGTTGCACTTTTTCTTTTAACAATTGTATCAACAATAGCATAACTAAGTCTATTTGCTATATTATTTAAAGCTAACTCAACTTTTAAATTGGCTTTATGTAAAGTATTAACACGATTATAACTTACATATGTTTTTGCTATTAAGCTTGTAGCAACATAAGCTACAATACCTAAAATCACCATTGTAAAAATTAACTCTATTAATGTAAATGCTCTTCTCATTAGAATATTCTCTCTTTTAACTTACCTGAACCAATATTACAAGAAAAAGAGTTAAGTTGTATCTTTTTCTCTTTGTCATTATCGCTAGTTAAAGTAAGTGTTATCTTTTTTATATTTGTCGAAATATTTAGCTCATTATTAAATGGATTATCAAATCTAATTATTTTATTATCAAAACTAGGATTAGGTGCATCATTAATATAAACTACTCTTGTAGAAATTTTAATTTTAATATCTTTATAATCTCCACTTTTTGCATTTGTTGAACTTTCAAAAACTAAAGTTGTACTCTTATTATTAAAATCATCAACATCATCAGGTTCGCTATCTGTAGGCTCTTGCCCTAAATTATTTGGTTGTACTGCAGTTAGTTTATTGCCCATACTATCTAAAGCAAATCTTCTTGGAGTTGTTAATGCTGAACCTCCTCTTAAACCAATACCAACAATTGTACTGCTATTTAAATCACCATCAATAACTCCATTACCTCCAGCTACTCCTCCTGCTATACCACCCATAACTCCACCATTTCCTGGTATATTAGGCATAGTTGCATTTACCTCCTTTTCTGTTAAACCAATAGTATTTTTATCAACTACTAAAATTGGGTTCCCAACTTTTGGGTCAGTACTTGCTTCATCCCAAAAAGAAGACATAATCATACTAGAGTATGATGCCGCATTAGAGATAGCTTCTTGAGTTATGGCTTTATTTGAAGCTTTCGTTGTTTGAGAAATCAAATTTGGAACCGACAAAAGTGTAATTGCAATAACTACAATTGCAAATATTAACTCTATTAATGCTATTGCTCTTTTCATTACCAATCCACCTTATTAGTTTTTCTTCCTGTACTATTATAATCTGTAGCATAACCAGTCTTTCCTTTACCAGACCAACTAGAACCACCAATTACAAATCTTCCTTTTTCAATATAAGTAGGTACACTATCTTTACTACTATTAAATAGTAAATATGGATATTTTGTTACCATCAAAGGATCTGGCTCTATATAAAATGTATATGGATAATCTGCTATATCTAAACCATTTTTAGATATTGTAACATTATTATTAATTCCATTAGTAAAATTCTCTATAACAGTTGGCGTTATTGAGACTTTATTTGTACTATTACTAACCCTAACAATAGCTTTACCCTCTTTAGTTCCATTATGAT
>CAZCOI010000047.1:0-11680 GCA_964500335.1 uncultured Nitratifractor sp. | reverse complement strand
ACAAACTTTTTATAAAGCTCTATTGCTTTTTGCTTATCTTTTTTTACCCCTATGCCTTTATCGTAAAATGCCGCTAAGTTGTAAGTTGCTTTTTTTATGCCTTGATTATGCGCCTTTTTATAAAGCTCAAAAGCCTTTTTGTAATGCTTTGCTCTATACTCTTTATACGCAATATCCGTAATCGAGCCTATTGCGAAAGTCAAAAGAGAAAAAATTACTATAATAAACTTCATTTTAAAGCCTTTTTTTTTATTATAGCAATAAATTGTGACAAAAAAAGTGATTATTCTATAAAAACTTGGCTATTTAAATCAAAAAAGCCAACCATCTGCTCTATTCCAATAACTTCAAAATATATTGCATCATAAATTCTACAATGTACATCTATGCCGCTCTCATCTAAATTAACACAACCAATTGAGAGAGCATATTTACCAATTTGTAAGTTTGCCTTTTGGGTAAACTTTATAGTTGCAATATCTCCTTTTTTATATATGCCTGTTGATATATGCTTCATATGAGTATTTGTACCTGTTATCTCTAAGCCCTTTAAATCTTTTATAGTAAATGCAAATATTGGGTCTTGAATATCTTGGTTAAATTTTACTTTTAAAATAATATTAAAATCTTCTCCATAATCGACAATTTGGGTTGGATTATTATTTTTATCTGTAATTCCATAATCTATAATATCAGCTTTACTATTGCCATAAATATCGGCTTTTTCTATAGATTTAAAGTTATCTTTTAGTAGCTTAGATGTCTCTTCTTTTATCTTATTTGTTGTAGTTTTATTATCATAATATCTATTTGTTAAAATCTTTTTAAATATATCTACTGCCTCTTTAGGAGAGCTATCAAAAACAACCTGCCCACCATCAATAACAATACCTCTATTACAATATCTAATTACGGTATCAAGGGCATGAGTTACAAATAAAATTGTTTTATTTTGCTCTTGAAACTCTTGAAATTTTTTATAACATTTCATCTGAAATGCCATATCTCCAACACTTAATGCTTCATCTACAATTAAGATGTCTGGATCTACATTAATTGATACAGAAAATGCTAATCTTGCAAACATTCCTGAGCTATACATCTTAACTGGCTGATGAATAAACTCTCCAATATCGGCAAATTCTAATATTGAATCTACCTTTTTATCCATCTCCTCTTTGCTAAAGCCCATAAGTGTACCATTTAAATAGATATTCTCAAGCCCTGTCATCTCTGGGTTAAAACCAGCACCAAGCTCTAGCAGTGAAGAGATTTTGCCATATGTTTTAATTTCTCCATTTGTTGGGGTTAAAACCCCTGTAATCATCTTTAAAAGAGTAGATTTGCCAGCCCCATTTTTACCAACAATTCCTACTGTTTGACCTTTATAGATATTAAAAGAGACATCTTTTATAGCATAAAAATCGTGATGATAGCTCTTTCTTAGAGGATGCAAAGCCTCTTTTAGTCTATCTTTTGGGCTATTGTATAGATGGTAAACTTTTGTTAAATTTTTAACTTCAATTGCAATATCTTTGCTCATTATATCACATCCGCAAAGTGAGGTCTTAGTCTTTTAAATGTAACTAAGCCAATAATAAAGATTATAGCCGTTATACTCCAATAATATAGGCTCATATTTGGGTGTTCCCAAAACCACTTATAGTGAATTAAGCTATCTCTATAGCCTTCAATTATATATACAAGAGGGTTTAGTTTAATAATCCAGTGATATTTTGAAGGAATCATATCTATAGACCAAAATATAGGAGTTAGCCAAAAGCCAAACTGCAAAACCATTGCAATAATTTGCCCCATATCTTTAAAAAATACAACAACCGAAGAGGTTATCCACGATATACCTAAAATTAAGATAATCAAAGCAAATAGATAATAAGCAATTTGAATCCAATAGATATTTGGATAAAAGCCATAATATATAAACATAAAAAACATAAAAAATATAAAAAATAGATGTACAATTAATGCTGTTAAAATAGATATAATTGGCAATAACTTAACATCAAAAAGAACCTTTTTTACTAAAAATGAGTTTGATATTATTGAGTTTGTTGTACTGCTTATAGCCTCTGCAAAGAAAAACCAAGGAAGCATTCCAGATATAAGCCATAATATAAAAGGAAAATCTCCAACCGGCTTAGATTTAAAGCCTACTTGAAAGACAAACCAAAATATTAAAATAGTTGCTGTTGGCTGAATAAAAGCCCAAGCTACACCTAAAAAGTTACCTAAATATCTTTGTTTAAACTCATTTTTAGTTAATGTCCATAAAAGGGCTCTATTTTTATATATATCTCTTAAAAATTCAAACAATTAATCTACCCCATAGTGCTTTAGATACCAATCAATTGTTTTAATTATACCTGTATCAAAATTCTCATCAGCCTTCCAACCAAGCTCAGTTTCTATTTTTGTAGCATCTATAGCGTATCTTCTATCATGCCCTGCTCTATCTTCTACAAAAGTAATAAGCTCTTTGTAGCTATCTTTATTAATTCTATCTTTTGGAGGAACTCTCTTATCTAAAATTGTTGTTATTGTATCAACTATCTCTAAATTGGTTCTTTCGTTTCTGCCACCAATATTATATACATTTGCTTTTTTTCCTTTATGGAAAACTAAATCAATACCCTTACAGTGATCTAATACATATAGCCAATCTCTAATATTTTTACCATCACCATAAATTGGAATATTCTCTCCAGCTAAAGCCTTTCTTATAATTGTTGGAATTAGTTTCTCATCATGCTGTTTTGGTCCATAGTTATTTGAGCAGTTTGTAATTACAGCATTAAGCCCATATGTTTCGCAATAGCTTCTTACAATCATTTCACTAGAAGCTTTAGAGGCTGAGTATGGAGAGTTTGGAGCATATGGAGTATCTTCTCTAAAAAGTCCACTCTCACCCAAAGTTCCATAAACCTCATCTGTTGATATATGGTGAAATCTGCAATCTTTATACTCATCTTTGTAAACAAAAGGCTTTTGCATCCACTTTTTATACGCTGTATCAATTAGAGTAAAAGTGCCATTTACATTTGTCTCTACAAAAACACCTGGGTTTTTGATAGAGTTATCTACATGGCTCTCAGCCGCAAAATGGATAACTCCTTTTATATCATACTCATCAAATATATGCTCAACTAGCTCTCTATTACAGATATTGCCTTTAATAAATTTATAATTTGGATTATCCTCTACCTCTTTTAGATTATCTAAATTTCCAGCATATGTTAAAAGATCTAAATTTACTATAAAATAGTCTTTATATTTATCTAAAAAATATGGAACAAAATTGCTCCCAATAAAACCTGCACATCCTGTTACTAAGATACTCTTTTTAGCCACATCTACTCCTACTTAATAATTCTCTCTTCATTAGCTCTTTTTATAAGATATTGTCCATATTGATTTTTGCTTAGAGGCTTTGCCAACTCTAAAAGTTTCTCTTTATCAATATAACCCATCTCATAAGCTATCTCTTCAATACAAGCTATCTTTAAACCTTGTCGTTTCTCTATTGTTTGAATAAAATTAGATGCATCAAGTAAACTCTCATGAGTGCCTGTATCAAGCCATGCATACCCTCTACCCATAAGCTCTACTTTTAATCTATTCTCTTCTAAATAGAGCTGATTTAGTGTTGTAATTTCTAATTCACCTCTATCTGAGGGCTTAACAAGCTTAGCTTTTTGCACTACATCATTTGGATAAAAGTATAATCCAACAACTGCATAATTGCTTTTTGGCTCTTTTGGCTTCTCTTCTATTGAGATTACATTGCCATTACTATCAAACTCTGCTACACCATAGCGTTCAGGGTCTTTTACATAATATCCAAATACTGTAGCATTATTCTCTTTTGCGTTTGTAACAGAAGTTTTTAATAGGTTGCTCATTCCTTGCCCATAAAAGATATTATCACCTAAAATAAGACAAACATCATCATCCCCAATAAACTCTTCTCCTAAAATAAATGCCTGAGCTAGTCCATCTGGGCTAGGCTGAACAACATATGAAAACTCTAAGCCCAAATCTTTACCATCGCCTAATAGCTCTTTAAATCTTGGCAAATCTGTAGGAGTTGAGATAATTAATATCTCTCTTATTCCCGCTAACATTAAAATTGAGAGAGGATAGTATATCATTGGTTTATCATAAATTGGAGCTAGCTGTTTGCTAATTCCTTTTGTTATTGGATATAGTCTTGTACCACTGCCACCTGCTAATATAATACCTTTCATCATAAATCCTTATTTTAGTTAGGAGATTATATCATATTTGTGCTTTCTTTGCTATTTTAAGAGCTAATAATAATTAGAAATTATCTTGAACTTTACAATATAAATATATCTCTTTTAGAGTTATTTAATATAATATTTAATGTATCTATTAAATCTTCTTTAAGTTCACAGCCAACTATTAAATCAAAATTATTAATATAGTTTGCTATATGCTCCTCTTCAAGATGGTTATTTATAAAAAATTTACCATTTAAATTTAACTTTTTAAGTAGTTTGTTAAACTCTTCTTGCCCATTTTCTAATAAAAAGTCGCTATCAGCAATATTTATTGAAGATAGAGGCTCTATTGGGTCAATATATGGAGTGTAATCAAAATTATAAATCAATTCGATATCATTTGAAATATTCTCTTTTATTAAAGATATGCAGTTATTTATATCTAGTGAATTTATAACAACTGCTATCTTTTGATAACTATCTTTTATATCTTTTAAAATTAAAAATGAGTTACTATTATTTGCAATAATATCAGAAGTATATTGATTATATTTAGTTACTATCAATATATTTTCTCTATCTCTTGCTAAATCCCACACTCTGCTAGCTGTATCAGAGATTTTTACAAAAATTGGAATATTATTATTTGTATAATTTTTTACTGTATCATTAATCTTTTGTTTGATTAAATCTTTATCAAAATTGCTACCTTCAATTAATTCATTAACATCAAAAAGTGCTTTCTCTTCTACATATAATATCTCTATATTAGAATTAAATTTATCTGCTAAATTAAATGATTTTTCCAATATTTTATTTAAATCTTCTAATGAGTTAAGAGCTACTAATATCACTTCAAAGTTCATACATATCCTTTCTTTTTATTGTAACATAAAAAAAAGAAAAAATTAAATGATAATTGCAGTTTCTAATTACTCAAAAGTAAAAAAGATAAGATAAAAGAGTAGATCTTTTTGAAAAAGTTCTTTATAAAGTTAATTATTTTCATCAATCCTGCTTTATAAATTTTTTAAAGTATAACACAAAGAGATTAAATATAAAAAAAAGTAAAAAATAGGCTTATTTCAATTATTCAATACAAAAGTATAGATTATATGGTAAGTTGAAGTTAAAAAAAATTAAAGAATTTGATAAAATGTTACTTTTTTAGAGTATAGTTAGGCAAAATGCCTAATTATACACGCTCGATTATTGCCATCTCTGCGGCATCACCACGGCGAACTCTAGTCTTAATAATTCTAGTATATCCGCCTTTTCTATCTTTATAAGCTGGTGCAATCTCTTCTACTAGAGCTTTTGTACTCTCTTTACATTGAAGCTTTGCAAATACTGCTCTATGAGCATTAAAATCACCTTTGCTAGCTTTTGTAATTAGTTTTTCATAATATCTTTTAAGCTCTTTAGCTTTTGGTAATGTTGTCTCAATTCTACCCTCTTTTGTTAGGGCAATTGCTAAGTTTTTTAGTAGTGCCGCTCTATGCTGAGACTTTCTACCAAGTTTTCTATATCCATGTCTATGTCTCATGCCAATCCTTTATGACTTTAATTGTTTTATTTTTTCTATTAGATCAGCTCTTAGTTTGCCATCTAACTTATAATCTTTACCAAAACCTTGTGCCTCTAATGTGCTCATAATCTCATCTAAAGATTTTTTACCAAGGTTCTTAATAGATTTAATCTCATTTTCACTCATTAATACAAGCTCACCAATATATTTAATACCTGCTCTATCTAATGAGTTTGAACTTCTTGCACTAAATCCTAACATATCGATAGGAATTAGTAAAGTTTTAAGAGCGCTTTCACTCTTACCTTTTGTTTTTGTTGCCTCTAAATCGATATCAAATACCCCACCAAATACATTTAACTGCTTATTCATTGTCTCTAAAGCATTGCCAAATGCATCTCTAGGGCTAATTTGTCCATCTGTTTCAATATCAAAGATAATCTTTTCAAAGTTAGGATTATCTCCAACAAGAACATTTTCGATTTTATAATTTGCTTTTCTAACTGGTGTAAAGAAAGCATCTAATGCAATTGCTTCGCTATCAACTTCATCTCTTAGCTCTTCGCTTGGTACATAGCCAATACCTGCGCGAATCTCTATTGTAAAGTTAAGCTCTGCATCTTTATTAAGTGTTGCTAATACTACATCACCATTAATAACTTCTACTTGGTCATTAGTCAAATCTGATGCTTTAATCTCTTTTGGACCTCTAAAGCTATAGCTAACTACCGCTTTTTGCAAATCATCTTTAATTTTAAATCTTATAGTTTTAAGATGTATAATAAATACTGCAATATCCTCTTTCATTCCACGAACAGAGTCAAACTCATGCAGTACGCCATCTATTTTTAATGAAACAGGCGCATAACCTAAAGAGCTACCTAAAATAAGGCGTCTTAAAGGGTGAGCCAAAGTAATTGCATAGCCAGTCTCAAATGGCCATGCACTAATTTGTGCTCTATTCTCGCCAGTCTCAACAATATCTACCTCAGTAGGTATAGCTGGAGCATCTTTAATACTTTTCATAATGCTACCTTTATCTATTATTTAGAGTAAAGCTCAACGATTAAACGCTCAACAACTGGAATATTAACTTCTTCTCTCTCTGGTAATCTTGTAAAGATACCAAATAGTTTCTCTTTATCTACATCTACCCAATCAACAATACCTGTTTGATTTGTAAGCTCCATAGATCTTACAATTTGTGGGTTGGTTTTACTTTTTTCTCTAACTTCAATTTTTTGACCTGGCTTAACTCTGTAAGATGGAATATCAACTCTTTTACCATCTACTAAGATATGTCCATGGTTTACAAGTTGTCTTGCAAATGCTCTTGTTGTTGCAAAACCAAGGCGATAAACAACATTATCAAGTCTTTGCTCTAATAGTTGAATTAAAACCTCACCTGTATTTCCTTCTCTTCTAGCCGCTTCTTTAAATAGTGTTCTAAATTGCTTTTCGCTAACACCATACATAAATTTAGCTTTTTGCTTTTCGCGAAGTTGCATCCCATATTCACTAATTTTTCCTCTTCTTTGTCCATGCTGACCTGGAGGATATGGGCGCTTCTCTAAAGCACTCTTACCTGCTAACCTTCTTTCACCCTTTAAACCTAAATCAACACCAAGTCTTCTTTCAAGTTTTTCTCTTGGACCTCTATATCTTGCCATTTAATTACCTTTTATATCTTTTTATATACTTTTTAGTCTATTATACACGACGCTTTTTAGGAGGACGACAACCATTATGAGGAAGTGGTGTAATATCTTTAAAGAAAGTTACACGAATACCCTCAATTGTTCCCACACTTTTAATTGCAGTTTCTCTACCAGAACCTGGACCTTGAACCTTAATACCAACCTCTTTAAGTCCATACTCTTTAGCTTTTGTCATTGCATCTTCTACTGCTTGTTGAGCCGCGTATGGAGTTGATTTTTTACTACCTTTAAAGCCTAGGCTTCCTGCACTGCTCCAAGCTAGTACATTACCCATCTCATCAGTAACTGTAACTACTGTATTGTTAAATGTTGCGGCGATATAAACAACACCTTTTGCAACTTGCTTTTTAATTTTTCTTTTTGCCATAAATCAATACTCCTAATTATGCTGAACCAACAGTTTTACGCTTACCTTTTCTAGTACGCGCATTTGTTTTTGTTTTTTGACCACGAACCGGAAGCCCTCGTCTATGTCTTAGACCTCTATAGTTACCTAAATCCATTAAAGTTTTGATATCCATCATAACTTTTTTACGAAGATCACCTTCAACTACATAATTTTCTTGAATCTCTTTACGAATTGTAGCCGCTTCTGCATCGCTTAATTCATGAACTCTTTTATCGTAACTAATACCTGTTGCATCTAAAATTTTTCTTGATGTATGCAGACCAATTCCATAAATATAAGTTAATGCATACTCTAATCTTTTGCTTTTTGGTAAATCTACCCCTGCAATACGAGCCATGTCTATCCTTGTCTCTGTTTATGTTTAGGATTTTTGCAAATCACTCTAATTACACCCTTGCGCTTGATTACTTTACAATCATCGCACATCTTTTTAACCGATGGTCTTACCTTCATAAGGTACTCCTAAATTTATATTTGCACCAAAAATTGCGTGGTTTAGCGAGTTTTGCTATACCAGCTCTTATATAATCGGTGCGAACTATATAAAAGCTCTTCACGCAGATTCCACAAAACTTTTATAGTTTTGGGCGCATAATACTACTAAAAAATTACTTATATTTAACTGATAAAATAAAATCTTATGCTATAATAGTTAAATCTATAATAAAAAAGTTATGCAAAGGTGATTAATGAGTGTTGGAGAAATTATAATTTATGGAATTTTATTAGTTATTATATTAGGAATAATTTCATTTTTTATATCTATGATATTTAAAGTTGATTTAAGAGATTTACTCCCAATTATTATTGTAGATTCACAAAAAGCTATAATTATAGAAAATAGATTAGGAAAAGATAGAGTTATTACAGAAGGTTTTCATTTTTATGTACCAATAATAGAGGTTCCTTTACAAGAAGTATCACTAAAAGAGCATCAAATTGACCCGCCAGCTCAAGATGTAATAACAAAAGATAACATCAAAATTGAAGTTGATATGATAATTTCTGTTAAGATAACTAACCCTCTAAAGGCTGTTATGGAGGTAGAAGATTATAAAAGCGCTGTAAACTCTTTATTAATAAGCTCTACACTTAAAAAGTTAGGTTTAATGAATTTTAATAGCATACAAAAAGAGCAAGATGAGCTTGCTAAATCTATTAAAGAGGATATGAAAGAAGATTGTAAAAGATGGGGAGTTGATGTTGTTTTAGTTAAGTTTGAAAGCATTGCACCTCCAAGGTCTGTTAAAGATGCGCTAGAAAAAGAGATAGTTGCAGAAAAAGAGAGAAAAGCCGCTATTCTAAAGGCAGAAGGAGAAAAGAGAGTTAGAGAGCTACAAGCTGAAAGTGAAAAAGTTTTAATAGAAAAAAAGGCTGAAGCTACTGTAAAAGCAATAAAAGATTTAAAAGATTTAATGCCAAATATCCCAGATGAGAAAATTATGCAATTTTTAACATCAACAGCTTATATAGATTCTGTAAAACAGCTATCAACTTCTGACAACTCAAAATTTGTATTATACCCATCAGATGTTAATCAACCACTTGACAAAATTGTTACAAGTGAGTATCTATCTAAAGAGCCTAAAAAAGAGCAAAAAAAGGAATTATAAGCTAATATTTATTGTAAAGTAGATTGATAGAAAGTTTACATTTAATTATTTTGTTGTAAAGTTTATGTAAAGGATATTAATGTGTAAAAAAGTTTTAATAATGTGTACAGGCAATAGTTGCAGAAGCATAATTGCTGAAGCATTAATAAACTCAAAATTAGATAATGTTACTGCATATAGTTGTGGTGTTAATCCTAGCGGTAAAGTTAATAAAAATGCAAAAAGAGTATTAAAAGAGAATGGTTGCTGGAGCGATAAATATTACTCAAAAGATTTAAAAGAAGTAATAAATATAGATTTTGATTTGGTTGTTACAGTTTGTAATAATGCTAAAGAGACTTGCCCTATCTTTCCTAAAAAAACTAAACTACTTCATATAGCTTTTGATGACCCAGACGGAAAAGAGTATAGCGCATTTATACAAACTTATAAAGATATCTATAAAATATTACTACCTAAGATAAAAAATGAGCTAAATTTAGAGTAATTTGAGCAATATCAAAAAATTTTTATTTTAAGAGTGCTATTATAAGCTAAAAAAGGCTTTTTAATGCGTTATTTTGTATTTATATTTTTTGTTACTGCTTTATTTGGAGCAAATAGTAAACTTTGCAAAACTTGCCATCCAACAATATATAATGAATTTAAAGACTCTATGCATTATAAATCTACTCTAAAAAGAGACTCTATTCATAAAGCTTTGTGGGATAAAACTCCTCAAAAAAAAGAAAATAGCTATTTGTGTGCAAAGTGCCATAACCCAAAAATAGATAATAAGGTAGATGATGGTGTAGATTGTATAAGCTGTCATACAATTAAAAATATCAAAGAAGGCTCACTATCTAATAGCAATATCTATTGTAAAGATAAAAAACTCTTTTACTCAAAAGATATTAACCAAAAAGGAAAAGTATTAAAATATCATAAAAAAAGTTACCTTTTTGGACTATTTAGCACAACTCAAGGCTCTCCATATCATGATATTGACTACTCTAATAAAAACTATTACAATGCAAAAGCTTGTATGGGGTGTCACTCACATCTAAAAAATAGCTCAAATTTACTAATTTGTAATAATTCAAATATAAAATCAACTAATAATAAACAAAACTGTATTACTTGCCATATGCCAAAAGTAATTGGAAGTGCTACAACAATAAAAATTACAAAAAAACATGCTTACCATGGCTTTTTAGGAGCATTTAATAAACCAAAGCTCTTAGCTAAATATATAGATTTAAAAGTTTTAAAAGAGAATAATAATATTAAAGTTTTAATTACAAATAATACTCCTCATCCACTTTTTACACAACCTCTAAGAGTACTTAGATTAAAAGTAGATATATTAGAAAAAGATAAAGTTGTATTTTCAAAAAATTATGATTTTAAAAAGGTATTTGCAAAAGATAATAAAGTATCAATGCCTTTAATAGCTAATAAAATTATAGAAGATAGTATGATAAAAGCAAATGAAACTAAAAATATTAATATTGAATATAAATTAAAAAAAGGTCAAATAGCAGTAGCAACTTTAGGCTTTTTTAAAATTGCTGATAAAAGTGCTAAAAAACTTGGTATAAAAGATAAAAACCTTAGCTCTTTTATTGAGTTAAAAAAAGTAAGAATTCAAAATTAAGATTATAAGTTTTTTACTCTTGCTCTCACTCGCAATATCGTGTTGAGAGTTAAGAGTTAAGAGCTAAGGGTTAAGGATAGCTTAATGCTTAATACTTATTGCTTAGTTCTTAGTGCTTAATACTTATTGGTATATTGGTTATTGGTTATTGGTTTCTGGTTTTTAGTTTTTAGTTTTTACTCTCGCTCCTCAATGTTGCGTTGGGAGTGTAGATAATGTAAGTGTTGAGAGTTAAGAATTAAGAGTTAAGGATAGCTTAATGCTTAATACTTATTGCTTAGTTCTTAATACTTAGTTCTTAGTGCTTAATACTTATTGGTATATTGGTTATTGGTTTCTGGTTTCTGGTTTTTAGTTTTTTTTATCGTTACTTCTTGGATTTTAAAAATATACCGAAGTGTCTTAAAAACTCTTGGATAGCTCAAAACTATAAAGATGATTCAAAAGCTATAAAAAAAGGATATTCTCAGCATATGATTGTTAAAGTATTAGGAAGCTGTGTTTGGGGTGGTTA